>JBFFFX010000138.1:0-7059 GCA_041557775.1 Acidimicrobiia bacterium
CGTCACTCACATGGCGAAGCGGTGTGTTGGTTGACGAGTGGGCCGAGCAACAACAGAACTCGGCCGCGCTCCGCCACTTCAGACTGACGCTACGAAGCACATAACACCCACCGTCAGGACGATCGCGCGCGTCCCAGTGCGAGCCGATCCGGCAATCTGCACTACCCGTCCCGTTATGTGGAGGGAAGTCGGCCAAGGCGCCGGCGGGTAGCGCAGATCACCAGGCGCTCGCACCGTGATCGCGCACACCAGACCGCTCAGATCCGGCATTAGGCGCTGCCACACCAATATGTGGAATCGGACAGAGCGCTGGGTCACCGTTCCAGGCCGAGGGTTTCTCGACCGACGGTCCGTTCGGCGGACCGCTGCTGGGCCGCTCGGTGCTGGATTTCGGCAAGCCGCCGCCACACACGCTGCTCGTGCTCTGGCCGCTCGACGGATCCAGGCTCGCCAGAACCGGGTTCCCGTCTCGCGCCACGCGGCGACGGCTGCTGGGCTTTGCCGAGCCGGGCCGTCTGTAGCGATGACCACACCGGCACCGCCGCCGGGTCGACCTCGAGCTGTTGTGTTCGAGTCAGGGCGGGGACCGTTAGGAGCGCTGAGGCTGGACTCGTCCGTGACGTTCGGTTGGTGGGCTCTGCTGGCTGGCATGGGGTTGACTCCTCGTGATGCTTCCGGCGCGATGGTGGAGGAGGGCGGTTCCCATTCGATGTCCGAATCGGTTCCCCACTGAGCGGAAATCGCGGGCTTCTTCGTGAGGTCGAGCCGATTCCTGGTCGCCGCCGCACGCCGCCGCCTCGACTCGGGGATCTGAGCACCGTCGAGCGCAACGGCGGCCGAGCCGAGGAATCGGGGCGCAGCTCACGGCTCGAGATTCCGTCACCCGCCGGAAACGCCCGTCCGACAAGCGCGGGGACCGAGTGGGAACCGTTGCGGGAACTATCTGGGGACTATTTGGGAACCGGGGTGGTGCATGGTTCGGCGGTTCTCCTTCTGCTCCGGTACGCTCCGCGTGAAGTGGCGACTGACCTCATTGGCAACTGGAGAATCGTCGAGATGGACCTGTGGGATCTTGACGCGATTGAACTCCTGGGGCCGTCCCTCCTGAGTGTCGGTGGCGACGGGATCGGGCGATTCCGCTTCATCGCAGTCGAGGGGCACATCGACTGGAAGGCGGAGGAAGGTCCGGACTCCGCCGTCAACTTCACGTGGGAAGGCACCGACGACGGCGACCCGGTGTCGGGTCGTGGGTGGATGAGGATCGATGACGACGGCTCACTTCGCGGACGCATCTACTTCCACCTGGGCGACAACTCCGGGTTTCGAGCGGTCCGTACCATCTAGCGGCATCGATGCTGCTCGGCGGCAGGTGAGTGCGCGCCGACGAGGCAGGCGGAATTTGTCTCGCGGGCGTCACCTGCCGGCTCTGTGGCGCGCAGAACAACACCACGACACAGCCCGTCCGTTCGAACAGATCCATGAACTCGGCGTCGCACGGATTTCGCGCTCCGGCGTAACCTCACCTCTGGATGCGCCACCGTCACCTTCCATGAGGACCCTTCGCTACGGCATACCGCGCTCTGGGGACTGTTTGGGAACCGCCCGAGACACTCTTTGGGAACCGGAATGGGCTATATCGTGTCGTTGGACGCCGCATCAACGCTCAGCGCCAGAGGTGGGCGTTGATGTACCGAATCAAAAGGGCAGCGAGGGACGTGACTAGGGCGCTAAACAGGCCGGAGCCGCTGCTATCGACCCGGGACCTCGCCGAGCACCTCGACGTCCCCGTGAGCACCCTCTATGCATGGCGGCACCGGCGAGAAGGACCACCAGGCTTCCGAGTAGGCAGGTACATTCGCTACCGCCCGTCGGATGTCGAAGACTGGATACGCAGCCAGTTCCACGACGGTGATGGACTGTTGCTCTCGTGGGCGACGACTGAGATGTCCGGGGGTCGTGTCGTCTGCGCTGCACCTCGGGAAAGACACTCGATCCCCGTGTAGCTTCGAGGGCAGGCTCTGACGAGCCAGTGACCGGCGGCACCCGGGGAGGACGATGTGGGATCCATACGACGAGTCAGACATTCGTCTGGGGGGACATCGTGGCAAGCGAGGTGGCGAGACCCCACCGGGGCGCAGCGCAACAAGAACTTCGACCGCAAGGTGGACGCCGAGCGGCACCTCACCACGATGGAGAGCCGCAAGCTCACCGGTCACTACGTCGACCCCAACCTCGGCAAGATCACCTTCCGGGAGTGGTCGCAGCAAGTCGAGGCCGGCCGTCTCGACACCCGCCGCTCCACCAAAACCCGAGATGAATCATGCCTACGAAACCTCGTCCTGCCCCATCTCGGGGACGTTCCGATCGGGTCGGTGCAGCCGATCACGATCCATCAGTGGATCGCCGAGCTGCACTCCCAAGGCTACGCCGCAACGACGGTTCGCAAAGCCTATGAGATCGTGTCGAGGACGTTCGACGCTGCTGTCGACCTAGGGCTGCTGGTGCGTACTCCGTGTCGTGGAATACGGCTGCCACGCCACGCCCAGACCGAGAAGCGATTCCTCGAACCGTCTGAGATTCTTGACCTGGCGGACGCGATCGATCCCCGCTTCTGTGCCCTCGTCCTCACGGCGGCCTATACCGGGGCGCGGTTCGGTGAGCTGGCTGCCCTCGACCTCGACCACTACGAGCCGCTACGTCGCACCATCCACATCGAACGCACCCTCTCTGAGGTCCGCGGCAAGGTGCAGCTCGGAGAAACCAAGACCCGGGCCGCCACCCGTACGGTGACGCTGCCAGCATGGCTCATCGACGTCATCGCCGAACACCTCGCCGCCCACCCTGTCGGTCAGGCAGGATTCCTCTTCGCTGCGCCAGCCGGCGGACCCCTCCGCCGAGCGAGTTTCCGCACCCGCCACTGGAAGCCCGCGGTGCGCCGATCCGTCGGCGAGCCGATGCGGTTTCACGACCTCCGCCATAGCCATGTCGCCCTCCTCATCGGACAAGGCGTGCACCCCGCCGTGATCGCCTCCCGCCTCGGGCACACGAGCGTTCGCACCGTCCTCGACGTGTACGGGCACCTCTACGACGGCCTCGACCGGGACGCCGCCGACGCCCTCGCCGCACCCTGGAGCGACTCTCATGTGGTCGCGATGTGGTCGCGGACCGATTCGGCCAATGGAAGCGTCGGGACCTTATAGGCGAAACCCCCTGCACTGCAAGGGGTTTCGAGGGTGGGCGCTGGCAGGATTGAACTGCCGACCTCTTCCGCGTCAAGGAAGCGCTCTCCCACTGAGCTAAGCGCCCTCGGTTCGGGACAATAGCCTGGAGGCGACGCCGGGAATCGAACCCGGGTAGAGGGTTTTGCAGACCCTTGCCTAACCACTCGGCCACGTCGCCGAATCGGCGTCACTCGGTTGCCAAAAGGGCGGCCCAAGACCGCCCTCTCGAGCGGACGACCGGGATCGAACCGGCGACCTCAACCTTGGCAAGGTTGCGCTCTACCAGCTGAGCTACGTCCGCCTGGGGGCCACATGATAGCCGACCGTTGGGCGGCCGGAGAACTCCGCTAGCGCCCTGAGGACCCGAAGCCGCCCTCGGCCCGGCTCGTATCGGAAAGATCCTCGACTTCCTCGAACACCGGGGGTACGAACGGCGTGATGATCAGTTGTGCGATCCGATCGCCCCGCTCCAGCACGACGCTCTCGCTGCCGTGATTGACGAGGATGACCTTGACCTCACCCCGATAACCCGAGTCGATCACACC
Organism: Acidimicrobiia bacterium; assembly: GCA_041557775.1. Classification (GTDB taxonomy): domain Bacteria; phylum Actinomycetota; class Acidimicrobiia; order Spongiisociales; family UBA5794; genus DATHZQ01. The sequence goes on from JBFFFX010000138.1 coordinate 3,767, forward strand.
CGGAGCATTCACGACGCCGATGCCGTGCCGGGATGCCAAGCCGCTGCGGGGTGCGACCAGGCCGACGTGGCCGGCGGGAATCGCGACGGCGATGCCGGTCGGCACGAGCGCCCGCTCGCCGGGCTTCAACTCGATGCTTTGCGTCGCCTGCAGATCGACGCCGGCGTCGCCCGGATGTGCGGGCTGCGGGATCCGCATCTTCGGGTCGAGCCGCTGGAGAGGTATCTTCATGCCGCACAATTGTCGCCCTGACCTGAAAGCACGGCAACCCCGATGACGAGCCAGTCCCCTCGGCCCAACGATCGCCGGCTCCCCGGCAACGACGGCTCGTGGTTTCTCGACGCGGTCGGCTTGCCCGTGGCGCCGGCACCACAGGGGGACGCCGCGAGCGACACCACCACTGCGTCTGTGAGCCAGCGGTGGGACGAGAGCAGCCGCGAATCCGCGGCATCAACGGAAGGCGCGGCGCACGCCGTTGCGCGCCGGTCCCCGAGCCCGGTTCGCTGGGTCGTCATCGCAATCGGAGCGCTGGCGGTGGTCAGTGTTGTTCTCGCGCTGCTGTGGCTGCCCGGCACCTCACAGCGGCGGGCCGACGGCCGCATGGACGACTACGCCCGAACCATGATCGTGTTGCGGAGCCATATGCCTGAGGCCCAGCAAGTGCTGGCGATGATCACCGAGCCCGAGGCCGACGCCTCGCAATTCCCGGACCTCATCCCCGTTGTCGCCTCCATGCGGTCAGATGCAGAAGAAGCACTCGACGTAGCCGGCGAAACCTTGCCTTCGGCCTGGTTCTTGGCGCCCTCCGGTCCCTTCGAGGAACTCGCAGCGACGAGAAGCACGGTCTCAGGGCACGCGACCACAGCCGACGCCATTGCGCGCCGCCTGTCGGCCGTGCTCGACTACCGGACGATCTTCGCCGGCTTCCTCGACATCGGGGAGCCACCCACGGCTCCCCTGGATCTCGACGGACTAGCCGCGAGCCTGGTCACCACGACTGCGGACGCAGCGTCGATCCTTGCCGAACTCCCGGACGACGCGGCGCTCGTGGATCACCGCACCGAAGCCGGTACCGCCCTGGAGCGGTTCCGCTCGTGGCATGTCGAGTACACGGACGCGTTGCGCAGTGGGGGCGACGGAGCGGCACTGCTCGAGGAACACGCCGCCGTGCGAGACCATCTGGCGCGGACGATGCTGACCGCACTGGCACAGATCCGCTCCGAGATCGATCGTGAGATCGTCGACCTGGCGGCACGCCTCGACGCCGCTCTCGCCGCAGTCGCGAGCTGACCGGTCAGCCGTCCGCCTCGAGGGCGGCAACCTCTCGCTCGAAGTCCCGGGCTCCCTCGAACTCCTTGTAGACGGAGGCGAACCGCAGATAGGCCACTTCGTCGAGATCCCGCAGTCGCGCAAGGACCTCCTGGCCGATCTCATCGGCCGTGACCTCTCCACCCTGGCCACCGACGTACACCGAGATGTCCGCGACGAGCCGATCAACGCTCCCCGCGGGAACAGGTCGATCGACCAGGGCACGTTCGATGCCCCGACGCAGCTTGTGGCCGTCGAACGGCTCCCGCACGCCACTCCGCTTGATGACGAAATGCTCGATAGCGGCTCGCTCGTAGGTCGTGAAGCGCCGTCCGCACGCAGTGCACTCCCGGCGGCGCCGAATCGTGCTGCCGCCGTCCGCGGCGCGACTGTCGACGACGCGCGTTTCATCTCCGTCGCAATAAGGGCAATGCATGTGAGCCCGGGAGCGTACTCGGCGCCGGCGCATTCGTCCCGCTCATCTCCTGACGCCATCACTCGACTGGGCGACACACGGGTTGGCGGTGCATACGGGCCGCCCGGATACGACAACGTCTCGCCGCTGCCACGGGCACAGGCGACCTCTGTACTCAGCCGCCGGGCAGCTCGAGGGTCTGACCTGCGTAGATGACGCTGCCGTCGAGTTCATTGATCCGCTGGATCTCGCCGATCGTCGATCGGATGTCGCGGCCTTCGACATGGTCTGCTGCGATCGACCAGAGGCTGTCGCCGGCTTGAACGCGGTATTCGACGGTCTCGAACGGCGTGCCGTTCGCCTGAACAGCGGAAGCAAGGAGGAGCAACGCGGCCACGATCATGGAGATGATGACCACCATCCGGAGTGGAACGGTAGGCCGGTGAGCCATGTTGCACCTCCTTGTCGCTTCCTACTGTGTGGGCACGCTCCTTGGCGTTGGAGCGCTTGGCGTGTATCGGTTCGAGGGTTCGTGACGTCCTCTCCCCCGAAGGTATCTGCCGGGTGTGACAGATTCCGTTCGTACCCTTCGAGGTGCCCCCCCGAGGCCGAAACCTCCGGAATTCGAACACCTGTTCGAGATTTCTGTACCGTATCGAACGCCTGTTCGGTTGTCAAGTCGAACATATGTTTGGTAGAACGCGAAAACCCCACTACCCTGTCGCCAGCGACGAAAGGGCGGAGACCATGGATCGCAGCAGCCTGAGTACCAGACAGGAGCAGATCCTCGACTTCATCTTGGGCACAGTCCGGGCACGGGGCTATCCGCCCTCGGTGCGGGAAATCGGCGAAGCCGTCGGGCTCAGCTCCCCGTCGACCGTCCACAGCCACCTTTCGACGCTCGCCCGGGAAGGTTTCATTCGTCGGGACCCCTCGAAACCACGAGCGATCGAAGTCATCGACGACGGATCCACCGCCGCCGGAGGCCTGTTGCGAGCACCCGTTCGCGATGTCCCGCTGGTCGGTCGCATCGCCGCCGGCTCACCGATTCTCGCCGAGGAGGACATCGAGGAGGTCTATCCGCTGCCGACGGAGCTGGTCGGCAACGATCCGGTGTTCATGCTCCGGGTCCGCGGCGACTCGATGATCGATGTTGGGATCTTCGACTCGGATTACGTCGTCGTCCGCCGTCAGCCCCACGCTCGCGACGGACAGATCGTCGCTGCACTCATCGAGGGTGAAGAGGCAACGGTCAAGCGGCTCCAGCGAATCGACACCCGAGTCGTCCTCAAGTCCGAGAATCCCGACTTCCCCCCGATGGTCTTCGCCGAGGGCGTCGAGATCCTCGGTGTCGTCGTTGCGGTGTTGCGTCGCGTCGAGTAGCGGAGCGGACGCACTCTCCGGCTCGCGCCTCCTAACATCGCCTCCTCTCGCACCGGGAACGCAGCGATGAATCGCACCGAAATCGAGAACACTCTCGCCGCCGCCGAAGCCACCATGGCCGAAGACGGCGCGCTCGACGTCAAGACCCTGGGCTTCTGGCGAGCCGTCGGCGCCGTCAAGCGCGAGC
>JBFFFX010000139.1:0-7051 GCA_041557775.1 Acidimicrobiia bacterium
AGCCGCTTCTTCACGAATCTCGACGGTCCTGTCTTTGCGATCGTGAATCTGCCTGAAGTGGTGAAGGGAGCCCTCTTCGCCCGCTACAGCCGCTCCCCCAAATCGGTGCGGCGCCTCTTCCTCGACGAGTTCTACAACGAGCCCGACGTCGGTATTCAGGCCATCGCCGCCGAGACTCCTGCGGACGATCCGATGGTTGCGCTCGGCCGGGCGGAGAAGCTGTACGACCGAGTGTTCAGCGAGTATGGCGACGACTCGGTGGCCCAGCTGGGCGGCGCCCACCTGGCGTGCGAACAAGCCTCGAACGTGCTCACCAAGGTGCTCGAGTGGGGCCGCTTGGCGGCCTACCTGGAACAGAGCACGCGGTACATCTTCTATGACCAGAAGCTGGGCGATCGCTACCGCTACATGGTTCCCCCGGAGATCGCCGGCACTCCGCTCGGCGCCGAGTACACCGCGACGATGGAGTGGCTCTTCGCCACGTACGCCGATCTGATCGGTCGGATGGTGCCGTACTACGAGACGCTCTATCCCAAGGGGGAGGGCGACTCGAGCTTCGTATGGAAGTCGACGATCCGAGCCAAGGCGTGCGACGACCTTCGGGGCCTGCTCCCGGCGAGCACGCTGTCCAACGTGGGCATCTTCGCCTCCGGGCAGTCCTACGAGATGATGCTGCTCAGGATGCGGGCGCATGCCTCCGCCGAGGTGCGCGACTACGCGGGTCTCATGCTCGCCGAGTTGCGCAAAGTCATCCCCTCGTTCATGAAGCGGGTCGATGTCCCCGACCGCGGCGGTGCCTGGACCGGATACTTCTCCGACATCGCCGCCGCCATGAATGCCCATGCGGCGGCGCTCGACGCTGCGCCGGAGACCAGGCCCGACGTGACGCTCGTCGAGTGGGATCCCGAAGGAGAGCTGAAGGTCGCCGCGGCGGCCCTCTATGCCTTCAGCGACCTCCCCGACGACCAGTTGCTCCGCATCGTGAGGGAGATGAATGACGACGCCCGCCGCTCGCTCATCCTCAGCTACGTCGGGGACAGGAGCAACCGCCGGCACAAGCCGGGCCGCGGCATGGAGCGCACGGGCTACCGGTTCGACATCCTCTGTGACTACGGCGTGTTCCGGGACCTGCAGCGGCACCGCATGCTCACCATCGAGTGGCAGCGGCTTTCGCCTGCTCACGGGTACGTCACCCCCGAGTCCATCGCCGACATCGAGGCCGAGGCCGTGTGGAACGAAGCCATGGAGCGCACCGCGTCGCTCCACGCCGCGGTCGCAGCCCGGCATGGCGTCGACCTCGCCCAGTACGTCGTCCCGTTCGCCTACAAGATCCGGTTCTTCTTCGATCTCAACGCCCGGGAGGCATTCCACCTCACGGAGTTGCGCAGCGGGCAGGGCGGACACCCCGACTATCGGCGCGTTGCCCAGGAGATGCACCGGCTCATCCGCGACGAGGCCGGTCACCGCGTCCTGGCGGATGCGATGAGCTATGTCGACTACGCGAACTACGACTTGGCGCGCCTCGAGAGCGAGCGGAGGGCAGCGGCGAAACGGGCGGCGCGTGGCCTGGCCGATCCGGACGATCCCGGCTCCGGCTGACGCCCACGTTCTCGAATCGTGGCTCGCCGACGGGTCGGCAACGACCCCGTCAGCTCAAAGCGATGCGCAGGACGAGGTGTCCGTCTTCGACGCCCCAGCTCGCACTGCCGACGAGCGAGTAATCGAGGTAGTCGAGCTCCATCTGCTCGATGAAGGTGCGCCGCGCCTCACCCTCGAGCGGCGGGACGCCCCGCTCACGGACCGCTTCGGCTCGCTCGCGGAAGCGATGCAGGAACTGCTCAACGTCCAGCTGGGCCACGACACCTCCATCTCCGGGGAAGCTCAGGCTACCGGACCGACCACGGGCAGCCGGACACCACCGTCGCAAATTCCGCGATTCGAGCCGCGAGACGTAGCCTGGTGACAGTGCTCGATCGACGTCTCCTCCTCGTCTCTGGCAAAGGCGGCGTGGGCAAGTCCGCGGTCGCCGCCTCGCTTGCGCTCACCGCTGCCCGCGCCGGCAAGCGCGTCCTGATCCTCGGCATGGTCGACGGTCTGGGCCTGTCCTTTCATCTCGGTCTCGACGAGCTCGGAGCCGAGCCTCGGGAGACGGCGACCGGCGTGCACGCCGCGGCGATCGACCGGGCGAGTGCTCTCGATCAGTACCTCAAGCTGCAGCTCCGCGTCCCCCGGGCGGCGCCGACGAGGCAGCTCAGCCGGGCGCTCAATGTCCTCGTGGAGACTGCGCCCGGCGTGCGCGAGATCATCTCGATGGGCAAACCCATCTACGAGGCACAGCAACGGCGCTGGGATCTCGTGGTCGTCGACTCCCCGCCGATCGGCCAGCTGATCTCCTACCTGCGGGCGCCGGCCACCATCGAGCGCCTGGTCCCCACGGGCATCGTGCAGAGTCAAGCTACCGAGATGCGCAGCTTTCTGGCCGACCCGACCCGGACCGGCCTGGTCCTGGTCACGATCCCCGAGGAGCTGCCGATCGTGGAGACGGTCGAAGCCCTCGATCAGCTCGCCGACGAGCCGCTGATCGACCTCGCCCGGGTCGTGGCGAACCGGGTCTTGCCCGCGCTCGCCGCGAGCAACGAGGTGATCTCGAATCTTCCCGAGGGACCGATCCGGGACGCCGCCGAGATGCACCGCACACTCCACGAACATCAAGGTCACTGGCTCGAAGCCCTCGGCGATGCGGTGCAGCTCCCGCATCTCTTCGGCCTGCTCACCCCAGGCGAAGTCGCCGCCCGGCTGACCGATATCTGGGAGGACCTGGCATGACCACCTCGATCCTCCTCGTGGCGGGGGCAGGTGGCGTCGGCAAGACGACGCTCTCCGCGGGGGCTGGTGTCGCCCACGCTCGGCGTGGCCACCCGACCCTCGTCGTCACCGTCGACCCGGCGAAACGCCTCGCCGACGCGCTCGGAGTCGGCGCGCTCGGGAACCGTCCGGCCCGGGTGCGCAGCGAACCCAACTTGTGGGCTGCAATGCTCGATGTCGGCGCATCGTGGGAAGCAATCGTCGCCCGCCACGCCGCACCAGAGGTCGCCGATCGACTCCTGGTCAATCCGTTCTTTCGCGCCATCGCCGACCGGTTCCCTGCCGCCCAGGCCTATGCCGCGGGCGAGCAGATGGCCGAGTACGTCGAGAGCGGCACGTGGGATCTCGTCGTCGTAGACACACCACCCTCCGTGGGCGGGATCGACTTCCTGCTCGCACCGGGGCGAATGAGTGAGCTGATCGGCGGGCGTCTCCTGCGCTGGCTCACGGGAGCGCGCCTGCCGGCGCGGCGCACCCTGTACCGGGTGACGGCGCGACCGATGCTGCGGCTCGCAGATTCCGTGCTCGGTGGCCCTCTGCTCGAAGAGATCGCCGACTTCCTGCTCGATCTGCGCACGCTCTACGACGGCATGTCCCGACGAGCCGAAAGCGTCGAGCGCCACCTCCGCCGCGCCCGCACGGTGCTCGTCACGAACGCGGCGCCGACGCCGATGCGTGAAGCCCGCCGCTTCTTCGAGGAGCTCCCGGACGCCGCGATACGGCCGTCTTCGGTCATCTTCAACCGCGAGCTTCCCCACGAATGGGAAGCCATCACTGCGCCGCCGCCGTCTGCCGGTGATCTGGATCGCGCCACGTGGTCGGCTCTGCGCGACAACCTGCTGCGCTGGGCCGCAGAAGCCCGCCGCACTGCCGACGCTCGCGTCGAGTTCGCCGCACGCTACGGGGCCGAGCTGGCCTCGATTCCGCTCTTCACCGATCCACCCACCGACCTCGATGCACTCGGCGAGATGGTCGTCGCTTCCGACGGACTCGAGGAAGCGCTGTTCGGATGACGGTGCGACCCGCGGATCGGCTCGCGTGGTCGCAACTATCCGGCGCGACTCCAAACCTGGTCTACAGTCGCGGTGTGAAGAACCGCATCGCCGCGATCGCGCTGCTCAGCGTCGTCGTATCGTGCGGCGCGGCGAGCGCCCCGGAGGCGACCACCGAGACGCCTCCTACCACGACGACGGACGCGCCGCTGCCGTCGACAACGACCACGCGGGTCCCGGCCCCGGCGTCCACCACGGCTCCCACGACGACCCAGGTCACCACGACGACGCTCTCGCCGTTCGCCCGGCCTGCGTGGCTCGGCACCCGTCTGCTCCCGCTGCGAGAAGACGGCTTCGGTGAAGTGGTACCGACTCCCGAGGAGCTGATCGACCGCCGGTTCGAGACCCTCGACCTGCTCCCGCCGCCGCCGGACGAAGAGTTCGTGTGGACCCTCGGACCGGTGCCCGAGGACGTCCTGGTCCGCTCCACGTGGCGGGAGGACTGCCCGGTCGAAGTCGCCGAGCTGGCCTACATCACCGTGTCGCACTTCGGATTCGACGGCGCCTTCCACACCGGAGAGATGATCATCAACGCCGCGGTCGCCGAGGACATCGTGGAGGTCTTCCGGGAACTGCACGCGGCTCGGTTCCCGATCGAGCAGATGCGAGTCATCCGTCAGGAAGAAGTCGATGCCCATCCCACCGGCGACTGGAACGAGACGACGTCGTTCGTGTGTCGCGAGGCCGTCGGCTCGACACGCTGGTCGAACCACGCCTTTGGGCTCGCCATCGACATCAACCCCTTCCACAACCCGTATCTGAAGGGCGATCTCGTGCTCCCGGAGCTGGCCTCCGTCTACGTCGACCGCGACGAGGTCCGGCCCGGGATGATCGTGCCCGACGACGCCGTCACCACAGCGTTTGCCGCGATCGGATGGAGCTGGGGCGGAGAATGGAACACCCTCAAGGACTGGATGCACTTCTCGCTGCCGGGCGACTGAAACTGGTCAAATGGGCGTCATCAGCACGTTCGCCGTAGCCGTCGCCAGGGGACCGAAGATGATCGCCGCTCCCTCGGCCGCCACCACGATCCCCGACCCGAACCCCAACTCGGCTCGAAGGGCGCGCCTGGCTGCGAGTCGCTCGGCCCAGCGAGCCGGAGCCTCGGGCGTCGCAAGCGGCAGGTAGTGATCGACGATGGATTCGGCGGTCTTCGCAAGGCGGACCTGCGACGGAAGGTAGACGAGCGCAAGCAGCGCAGCGAGGGCCAGGCCGATGAGCAGCACGAGCTCTTCTGGCGGATCGTTGATCAGCTCGTTGGCGGCGGCTCCCAGCGCGATCATCAGCAGCGTGAGGACGACGCCGAACAAGGCGAGGACGCCGCGGAGACGTCGCCGCACCTCTCGGAACTCGCGTACCAGGTCGTCGGCCGCGGTCCCGGCCTCGAGGCGTTCGTCAAAGCTCCGGGCCACCAGATAGACCGCACGCAGCGCAACGATGCCGCCAGCCGACCCGAGTGCGGTCAGCGCAGTGATGACCCAGAACCACCAGCTCACCGATCCACCGCGCGCCGTCTCGACGTGGCGCTGGACGTCGACAAACCACGCCAGCCCTGCCGACAACACCAGCGCCCCCGTACCGAGGCGTGCCACTTGGCGGACATGGGCCTCCCCGCCGGTTGCCGGCCAAGTCGCTTCTGCGGTGATGCGCGGCCGCAGGTCGCGGTACCACCACACCCAGAGCCGGGTCCCGAACACGCCCACCGCCCCGTACAAAGCGGCGAAGACTGCGACCACGGTGCCAACGCGGCGGGCGGCCACGTAGCCGAGGAGTCCGCCGCCGGCCACGCCGACGACACCGGCGGCCCACATGAGGAGGAGATGCCGTTCGAGGCCGCCGCTCATCGATGCCGGTTCGAGCTGGCGCCGGAACCACCCGAGAAGACGTCGCATGACTGCAAGCTAGCCGGAACCCACGGCACCGCATCGCGGGTACGACGCGACACTCGGCGGACCTCGCCCATCCTCGCTGCGCGTGGTCGGCTCGCGGCCGGGGACCTCGGGCGACGACGTATGCTCAATACTTGCCCGAGACCGTCACCCCGCCGCAGGGCAACGCACCCGTCCCGGAGGCGTCCCAGACTCGGTCGACCGCGCGCCGGATCGTTCGGATCGCCGTCCCAGCAGCGATCGCCGGCGCCCTGCTGGTCGGCGTGCTCCCGGCGGTCGCCGACCTCTCCGAGGTCTGGAGCACCATCCGCAACCTGAATGCCGGAGCCGTGGCCGGGCTCCTCTCGCTTGCGGCGTGGAACATCGCGACCTACCAATTCGCGGTCATGGCGGCCTTCCCCGGCTTGCCGCTCACGCAGGCATTCATGGTGGGGCAGATCTCGACGGCCGTCTCCAACACCGTGCCGGCAGGGAGCGCGATCGGGGTCGGCGTCACCTACGCGATGTTCAGGTCGTTCGGCCACTCGGCGGCGGCGATCGGGATCGCAGCGGCCCTGACCGGGCTCTGGAACACGTTCGTCAAGCTCGGGCTGCCCATCGTGGCCCTGGCCGCCCTCGCCTTTCGGGGCCACCCCAACCCCGCGATGTTGGGTGCTGCGGGTGCCGGGCTCGCCATCCTCGCCGCGGCGATCATTGCCCTCGTCTTGGTCGCTTCCAGTGATCGGCTGGCCGGCGCCATCGGGTCCGCAGCCGAAAGAACCGCGTCCGCCGTGGGACGACCACTTCGATTGGGGCCCTTCGCCGGGTGGGACGACGGCCTACGCCGCTTCCGCAACCAGACCGCGGGAGTGCTCCACCACCGCTGGCACGTCTTGACCGGAGCCACGCTCCTCAGCCACGGATCGTTGTTCGCCCTCCTGCTGCTCTCGTTGCGACTGCTCGGCGTGTCTGCCGACGCGGTGACCTGGGACGAGGCGCTCGCCGCATTCGCCTTCGTCCGGTTGGTCACGGCGCTGCCGATCACCCCCGGAGGCATCGGCCTCGTCGAGGTCGGACTCACCGGCGCCCTCGTGCTCGCCGGCGGTCCGGAGTCGGCAACCGTTGCCGGCGTGCTGGTGTACCGGTCGCTGTCGTACGCGATCCAGATCCCGGTGGGTGCCGGCTGCTGGCTCGCCTGGCGAGCATCGAACCGCCGCCGATGACCGATTCGCACTCAGGGCCCGAGCTGGCGGTCTATCGCCGCGG
>JBFFFX010000140.1:0-7018 GCA_041557775.1 Acidimicrobiia bacterium
CAGATCGGCGCCATCCTCCGGCCGGTGGTAGAAGGCGCTCGGGGGAATGGCCGCCACGCCGACCTCGGCGATCAGGTGCTTGGCGAACTCGACGTCGGTGGCGAAGCCGAAGGGGCGGTGGTCGGCGAGGATGAAGTAGGTGCCCTGGGGTAGGAACACCTCGAAGCCCACCGCGTCCAAGCCCTCTGCCAGCAGATCACGCTTGCGGCGGTAGTCGGCGGCGAGTTCGTCGAAGTACGCATCCGGCGCCCGGAGCCCGGCCACGGCGCCGTGTTGGAGCGGCATCGCCGTGGCGAACGTCAGGAACTGGTGCGCGGCCCGCACCCCCGCCGTCAAGTCCAGAGGCGCCACCGCCCAGCCGATCTTCCAACCGGTGACGGAGAACGACTTGCCGAGTGACGACATGGTCACCGTGCGGTCCCACATGCCGGGGAGACTGGCGATCGACCGGTGCTCGCCGTCGAACACGATCCGCTCGTAGACCTCGTCGGCGAACACGAGCGCGTCGTGCTCGATCGCCGCCGCCGCGATCGCACCGAGCTCCTCGTCGTCGAACACCCGGCCGGTCGGGTTGTGCGGCGTGTTCACCACGATTGCCCGGGTCCGCGGCCCCATCACCGCGGCCAGCGCCTCCGCCTCGACGCGGAAGTCCGGATGCCGCAGCGTTAGGTAGCGCGGCGTGGCCCCGGCCAGTACCACGCAGGCCGGGTAGGAGTCGAAGAACGGTTCGATCAGCACGACCTCGTCACCGGGGTTCACGAGCCCGAGGAACGATGACGCAAGCGCCTCGGTGCAGCCGGACGTCACCGTCACGTGCGCCTCGGGATCCACGGTCATCCCCGTGTCCGCGGCGAACCGGTCGGCGATTGCCGCATTCAGCGAGGGGATCCCGAACATTCGCGCGTACTGGTTCTCGCCGCCGGCGATCGCGGCCACAGCGGCGTCCTTCACGAAGTCGGGGCCGTCGAAGTCGGGGAATCCCTGGCCGAGGTTGATGGCTCCATGCGCCCGCGCCAGCTCGGTGATCTCCGTGAACACCGTCTGCCCGAATCCAGCCCAGCGGTCCGCCGTTTGCATCGCGGTGACTCTACGGCGCGTCCGGCGACGTCTGCATCCCGCGGCTCAGGCCCAGGTGATCAGCTCGGGAACGAGCTGCGGCACGAGGTCCGGGTGCGACGGTCGCAACCGCACCGTCAGCCCCCGGGTACCGCTGGCGCGGTAGGAGACGCCGTGGGCCGCGAAGACGTGCTCACCGCCGTCCTGCGACTCGTGCCGCATGACCAGGCCCTGGCCTTCCTGGATGTCTCCGGCCGGATCGACCCGGCCCAGATACAACTCGACGGCGACGTCCTGCGGCGTGAGCTCGCCGAGATGGACCGTCGCCGCGACGTCGAAAGGCTGATCGACGCGGAGACGATCGACGCCGTTGTGCACCGAGACTGCCGCCACCCGCACCTGGCGCCAGGAGCGCACGACGCGCTCCTTCCACGCCGCCAACTCCCGCGCCGCCTTCCAATCGCCGGCGGCCATGTGCGCCATGCGCTCTGCCGCGCCCAGGTAGTAACGCTCCGTGTACTCCCGCACCATGCGGTGGGTGTTGAAGAAGCTGTTCAGCGTGGCCAGGGACCGCTGCATCATCTCGAGCCAGCGGCGGGGCAACCCGTCGGCACCACGCTCGTAGAACGCAGGGGCGACGTCGCGCTCCAGCATGTCGTAGAGCGCGTCCGACTCGAGCTGATCGCGGTACGCCGGATCGACGTACGTCTCGCGGCGCCCGATGGCCCAGCCGACCGCAGGATCGAACGCCTCGTCCCACCAACCGTCGAGCGTGGAGAAGTTCAACACCCCGTTGGCGGCGGCTTTCATGCCGCTGGTGCCGCTCGCCTCCTCGGGACGAACGGGCGTGTTGAGCCAGACGTCGACTCCCTGCACGAGGTAGCGGGCGACAACCATGTCGTAATCCTGGATGAAGACGATCCGCCGCCGGAGATCGGCGCGGTGGGTGAGCGAGATGATGTCGCGAATGAGGGCCTTGCCGGCATCGTCGTGGGGATGCGCCTTGCCGGCGAAGATGAGCTGCATCGGGCGCTCCGGATCGTTGAGGAGCCGGGACAGCCGATCGGGATCGCGCAGGATCAGGCCGGCCCGCTTGTAGGTGGCGAAGCGGCGGGCGAACCCGATCGTCAGCGCCTCGGGCTCGAGCACCACATCCGCCATGGCCACCTCGGACTTGGGGGCGCCGCGCTCGGTCAGCTGGCGGCGCAGTGCTCGTCTGGCGAACGCAACGAGCCGCTCCCGCCGGCGCTCGTGGGTGCGCCACAGCTCCTCGGGAGCGATCTCGAGGGCCCGCTCCCACACCGAGGTATCTGCCGGTTCCTCACGCCACTGCGGACCCAGGTAGCGCTCGAATAGCTCCTTCATGTCGCGGGAGACCCAGGATTCGAAGTGGACGGCGTTGGTGACCGACGAGATCGGCACCTCCTCCGCGGGTACGCCCGGCCACATCGAGCGCCACATCTCGCGGGTGACCTCGCCGTGGAGACGGCTGACACCGTTGCTGTTGTTGGCGGTGCGCAGGGCGAGCACCGTCGCACAGAAGTGCTCGGCGTCGTCGTCGCCCTTCCGCCGTCCCAATGCGAGCAGCTCGCGCGTCGAAATGCCGAATGCGGCGGCGTACGAGCCCAGGTAGCGCTCGACGAGCGCGGGATCGAAGTAGTCGTGGCCGGCGGCCACCGGCGTGTGCGTGGTGAAGACGAGCCCTGCTGCGGCGGCGCGCGCCTCGGGGTAGCTGAGGCCGTGCCGCTCCATCAGCCGCCGGGTCCACTCGAGGACGAGGAAGGCGGAGTGTCCCTCGTTCATGTGATAGACCGCCGGGTGGTGGCCCAGGGCCTCGAGGGCGCGGAAGCCGCCGACGCCGAGGACGATCTCCTGCCGGATCCGGGTGTGGGCATCGCCCCCGTAGAGGTGGTCCGTGATGTCGCGGGTCTCCGGATCGTTCTCCGCGATGTTGGTGTCGAGCAGGTACAGCGGCACGCGGCCGACCTGGACCTTCCACACCTTGGCGAACGCGACGGTCTCGCCGACGGGCACCTCGACGAGCAGCGGCGCATCCGTCTCGTCGACGACCTCCTCGACGGGCAGGTTGGCGAAGTCGTTCTCGACGTACTCCTCTTGTTGCCAGCCGACCTCGTCGAGGTGCTGTCGGAAGTAGCCCTCCTGGTAGAGCAGCCCGATACCGACCATCGGGATGCCGAGGTCGCTGGCCGACTTGAGGTGGTCGCCGGCGAGGATTCCCAGTCCTCCGGCGAAGATCGACAGGCACTCCGTGAGGCCGAACTCGGCGGAGAAGTACGCGATCAGCCGGCTCTCCCCCGAACCGTGCTTGCGGGAGAACCACGTCGAATCGGCTCCGCGGTAGGCCTCGAACGCCGCCGCCACGCCGGCGAGGTGGTTGAGGAACGCCGGGTCGGCGGCGACCTGCTCGAGCCGCTCCTGAGAGATCCGGCCGAGCATCATCACGGGGTTGTGATGAGTCTCGGCCCAGAGGTCGTGATCGAGGCGCCGGAACAGTTCGATGGCGTCGTGGTTCCACGCCCAGTGGATGTCGTACGCGATGCGGCGCATCGCTTCGAGCGCGGGCGGAAGCGAGGGAACGACGGTGAAGGTACGCAACGGCTTCATGTGTCGAGTGTCCTCCGCCGGCGCCGGTGCCCCCTAGGGCAGGAGGTCCCGATACGGCACGGGCCCGCGACGCCTCAGACGAGCGCGAGCACGACGGCGAGGGTCACCGCGCTCACCAGCGTGGTCGTCAGCACGGTCGTGGTGACGAGGTCCGGTTCGAGGTCGTGCTCGATCGCGATCAGCGCGGTGAAGACGGCGGCCGGCATCGCCGACTGGAGGATGGTGACGCCGGCCGGATCGCCCTCGAGGCCGACGGCGAGCACCACCGCGGCTGCGATCAGCGGAGCCGCGATCAGGCGCAACGACGCAGCCACCGCCACCTCGACTCCGAGGTGGGGGCGGGCAATCCCGGCGAGTTGGAGGCCCAGCGTCAGCAACATGACCGGGATCATCGCGTCGGCCAGCAGCCCGACGACGCGAGCGGCGAACAGCGGCAGCTCCGATTCGGTGGCGTTGACCAGCACGGCGAAGGGAACGACGGCGACGGCGGGAGTCGTGACCGCGGCCAGCACCGCGCGCAGCGGGCTGCGCCGATGCCAGGTCGCTGCGGTCACCCCGATGAGGAAGGCGGCGACGTTGACGGTGAGGAAGGCGACACCGGCAAGATCGAGGGCTTCCTCGCCGAACTCGAACGCGACGATGGGCAGACCGAAGTTGCCGACGTTGCCGTACACCGCCACCAGCACCAGCGCTGCGGTGACGGAGCGGCCGCGACCGAGCGCCCGGCCCGCGGCCCAGCCCAGCCCGGCGAGCACCGTCGTGGTCACCAAGAGCACGACGACCATGCGGGCCACGACGTCGCCGCGGAGCTCCGATCTCGCCAGCACCTCGAAGATGAACGCCGGAGCGAGGAGGAAGTAGGCGACGCGGGCGAGCGGCTGCGGATCGACCTTCAGTCGCCGGCCGAAGGCGAACCCGAGCGCCACGACCAGGAAGACCGGCGCCAGGATGTCGACAAGGATCGAAAGCAACTCGCCCATGAAGCCGGCAGGCTAGGTGCTCAGGCGCAGGTCCCTCCGCTTGACCTTGCCCGTCGTCGTGCGCGGTAGCTCGTCGACGAACTCGACGCGGCGGGGCACCTCGTGGGCGGCCAGGCGGGACCGCACGTGCTCGCGCAGCTCATCGGCGAGGTCCTCCGAGGGGTCACGGCCGCTGCGCAGCACGACGAAAGCGGCGGGGACCTGGCCCCGGATGTCGTCCGGCACGCCGGCGACGGCCGCCATCGCCACCGCCGGGTGACCCATCAGCGACTCTTCGATCTCGCCGGGGCCGATGCGATAGCCGGCGGAGATGATGACGTCGTCCTTGCGGGAGCGGAACCACAGGTAGCCCTCGTCGTCCTCCACGCCGAGGTCGCCGGTGAGCAGCCACTCACCCCGGTACTTCTCGCGGGTGGCGTCGGGCCGGTTCCAATACTCGAGCATGAAGACCGGGTCGGGTGCGCGCACGGCGATCTCGCCCTCCTCGCCGACCACCGGCTCGCCCCCCGCGCCGAGCACTCGCACGTCGTGGCCGGGGACCGCCCGGCCCATCGACCCGGGCCGCACCGGCCAGATCGAGGCGCAGTTGCCGACCACGATGTTGGCCTCCGTCTGCCCGTAGCCTTCGTTGATCGTGGTGCCGAGATGCTCCCTCGCCCAGGTCAGCACTTCCTCACCGAGCGCCTCGCCCCCCGTGAAGATCGAGCGCAACCCGAGGTCGGTTCGGGAGATACCGGCGGCGCGCATCATCTTCAGCGCCGTGGGTGGCAGGAACGCCGACGTGATCCGCTCGGTGGCCATCAGGTCGGCGGCCCACTCCGGATCGAAGCCGAGCCGCGGAGCGGTCACCACCGGGGCACCGAAATACCACGCCGGGATGAGCACGTCCATGAGGCCGCCGATCCACGCCCAGTCGGCCGGCGTCCAGATACGGTCGCCGGGTTGGGGGAAGAGCTCGTAGTACAGCTCGAAGGCAGGGAGATGGCCGAACACGCTGCGGTGGGCATGGAGCGCACCCTTCGGCGGCCCCGTGGTCCCCGACGTGTAGATGAGAAACGACGGGTCCTCGGCGTACGTGTCGACGGCATCGAATCGGTCGGACGCAATGGCGATGAGGTCCCAGAACGAATGGTGCGGATCGGCGGTGTCGCCGACGACGACCACCGTCACGTCGAGGCCGGCTGCGGCCTCGATCACCTTCTCCAGCTCGTCGGCGGTGGTGATCACGACCCGGGCCCCGGCGTCGCCGATGCGGAACCGCAACGCATCGGGGCCGAACAGCGCCGCCAGGGGCAGCGCGACGGCACCGAGCTTGTAGACGGCGAGATGGGCGATCCCGGTCTCGAGGCTCTGCGGCACGACGATGCCCACCCGGTCGCCCCGCTCCACCCCGAGCCCCCGCAGTGCGTTGGCGAACCGGTTGGACCAGCGGCGCAGATCACCGAACCCGGCCGTCGTCGTCTCGCCGTCGGGCGCCACGGTGATCAGCGCCGGTGCCCCCTCCGGGTGCCTGTCGGCGCAAGCCGCGCCGGTGTTGAAGCGCTCCGGGATGCTCCACGTGAAGCGTTCCCGCAGCGACTCGTACGTCATCCCGTCGCTGATCGGGATCGTGCGGCGCGTCATCGGACGCACTCTACGAAGCTCGGCTCGACGAAGCTCGCCGGTCCTCGGCCCGAGGGCCTCTCAACCCCACCCCCGGTGGGGTGGGAATTCGCTAGGATGCCGGTGCGTTGGGAGGTGCGGATGAAGCCCGAACACAAGAAGGCGGCGCTCAACCGGTTGAAGACGGTGCGGGGTCATCTCGATGCCGTCATCGGCATGGTGGACGACGAACGCTACTGCCCCGACGTGATGAAGCAGGTCTCGGCGCTGCAGGGTTCGCTCGAGAAGGTGAACCGCGTGCTGCTGCAGAACCACGTCGAGACGTGCGTCATGCACGCCGTCGAGGAAGGGCGCTCCGAGCAAGTCGTGGACGAGCTCATGGAGACCCTCCGCTACACCCCAGCCGTGACCGGACCGACCCACCAGGAGTCCTGATGACCACGACCATGACCCTCAACGTGCCCGACATCTCGTGCGGCCACTGCAAATCCTCGATCGAGGGCGCCGTCGGCGAGCTCGCCGGCATCGCCAGCGTCGAGGTGTCGATCGACGACCGCACCGTAGACGTGAGCTTCGACGAAGCCACCGTCGACCAGCCTGCCATCGTCGCCGCCATCGAAGGCCAAGGCTACGAAGTCGCCGGCTGAGCAGTCCTCAGGGTGAAGCAAGCACCACCGAATGATCTCCTCTCGGGAAGTGTCGCAATGCTGCGAGCCGGCAACGTCTTTCGAATGATCCCCCCTCAGGGGGGATCG
>JBFFFX010000141.1:0-6987 GCA_041557775.1 Acidimicrobiia bacterium
CGGCCGAGACCCGTCCCGAGGCGGCGAGGCGGTGGAGAACTTCACTCACGACGGCGACCGGCAGGCCCAGATCGGCGGCTGCTGTGTCCTCGGCGAACGGACCGTGGGTGCGGGCGTAGCGTCCGACGATGTCGCCGAGGGGATCCTCGACGGGTTCGAGCAGCGCCGGGGGAGTCCACACCGGTGGGGCCACGCCGAGGGCGTCGCGCAAACGAGACAGGTCCTCGACCGCGGCGATGCGTGGCTCGCCGTGGACCCGGACGTCGGCGATGCGCCGCAACCGCTCCAGCTCGGCGATCCAGGCGTCGACCTCCGAGCCGTCGGCGGCGCGGGCCTCGATGGCGATGCGGTCGAGCGGACCGAGGTCGCGCAGCGCGTCGTGGAGCGCATCGGCGGAGGTGAGGCGTCGGTCCGGCGCCAACCGTTGCAGCTCGGCTTCGACTTCTGCGATGACGTCGGGATCGAGGAGGTCGCGGAACTGTGGATCGCCGAGCAGCTCGCGGAGCAACGTTCGATCCAGGGTCAGGGCCGCCGCCCGCTTCTCGGCGACCGGGGCGTCGTACTCGTACATGAAGGAAGCGATGAAATCGAACATGAGGGAGGAGGCGAACGGGCTCGGACCCGGCAGCTCGACGTCTCGGACCTTCACCCGGCGGGCGGCGATGTCGGCGAGGACCTCGGTGAGTGAGGGCACGTCGAAGTGGTCCTGGAGCACCTCGCGGTACGTCTCCAGCACGATCGGGAAGGTGCTGTAGCGGCGGGCGATATCGAGGAGGCTCGCCGCTCTGCGGCGTTGCAGCCATAGAGGCGTTCTGCTGCCGGGCCTCCGCCGCGGGAGGAGCAGGGCTCGGGCCGCCGCCTCCCGGAACCGGGCGGTGAAGAGGGCCGAGTCGGCGACCTCCTCCAACAGGAGCTGATCGACCTGGTCGGGATCGAGGATCACGGTTTCCGGCGGGGGCGGCTCGTCAACATCCGGAAAGCGGAAGACGATGCCGTCGTCCGACCAGATGACGTCGACCTCGCTGCCGAGCCGGCCCCGCAGCAGGTGGCGGGCGGCCAGGGCCCACGGGGCGTGAATCCGCCCGCCGAAGGGCGAGAGCAGCACCATGCGCCAGTCGCCGATCTCGTCCCGGAACCGCTCGATGACGATGGTGCGGTCGGTGGGAAGCGTGCCGGTCGCCGCCCGTTCCTCCTCGATGAATGCCGCGAGGTTGTCCGCGGCCCAGGGGTCGAGCCGGTATCGGGTCTGTAGCTCGTTCCTCGCCTCGGTGGTGGTCATGCTGCCGATCTCGCGGATGAAGGCGCCCACGGCGCGTCCCAGCTCGAGGGGACGGCCGGGTGCGTCGCCGTGCCAGAACGGCATCGCCGCGGCCGCCTCGCCGGGCGCGGGGGTCACGATCACGCGGTCGTGTGTGATCTCGTCGATCTTCCAGGAGGTCGAGCCGAGCACGAAGACGTCGCCGGGCCGGCTCTCGTAGACCATCTCCTCGTCGAGCTCGCCCACCTTGCCGCCCTCGGGGAGCGTGACGGTGTACAGGCCGCGGTCGGGAATGGTGCCGGCATTGGTCACGGCCAGCAGCTTGGCGTTGCCGCGCGCTTCGACCGTGCCGTCGACGCGATCCCACACGACCCGGGGGCGCAGCTCGGCGAACTCGTCGGAGGGGTACCTGCCGGCCAGCATGTCGAGGGTGGCGTCGAAGCTCGCCCGCCCGAGGTCGCGGTACGGGGCGGCACGGCGAACGATCGAGTAGAGCTCGTCGGCCGTCGCCGTCTCGGTGGCGACCATCGCCACGAGCTGTTGGGCCAGGACGTCGAGGGGGTTCGCCGGGATCCTCGTGGCCTCGATCTCGCCACCGGCCATGCGATCGACGACGACCGCCGTCTCGAGCAGATCGCCGCGGTGCTTCGGGAAGATGCGGGCGGTGCTGGCGGCGCCGACCTGGTGTCCGGCTCGGCCGACACGCTGGAGACCTCGGGCGACAGAGGCCGGGGACTCGACGAGCACGACGAGGTCGATGGCGGCCATGTCGATACCGAGCTCGAGGGTCGACGTGGCGACGACGCCTCGCAGCTCCCCGGCCTTCAGCCGGTTCTCGATCTCGAGCCGTTGCTCGCGGGAGACCGACCCGTGGTGGGATTGCACCAACTCCTCTCCGGCGAGGCGGTTCAGCTCGGCGGCGAGACGCTCGGCGAGGCCGCGAGAGTTCACGAACAGGAGCGTGGACCGGTTTGCGTGGATCAAGTCGAGCAGTCGCGGGTAGACGGCCGGCCAGATCGAGCGCCGCGAGCCGTCTTCCGGGGCCGTCGGGACGGGGGTCTCCTCGGGCCGGGTCATGTCGGCCACCGGCACGACGATCCCGAGATCCAGCTCCTTGTCCCAGGGTGCATCGACGATCGTCACCGCACGGGGCTTCCACGACTCGCCGCCCACCGTGCCGCCGCCGAGGAACTCGGCAATCGCGCCAAGCGGCCGCTGCGTCGCCGAGAGGCCGATTCGCTGCGGCGGCGCGTCGGTGACCTCGGTCAGCCGCTCCAAGGTGAGGCTGAGGTGGGAGCCGCGCTTGGAGCCGGCCACCGAGTGGATCTCGTCCACGATCACGGTGCGCACGGACCGCAGCACTTCGCGAGCCTGCGACGTCAGCATGAGGTACAGCGACTCGGGCGTGGTGATGAGGATGTCGGGCGGGTTGCGGAGCATCGCCTGGCGCTCCGACCCGGGTGTGTCGCCGGTGCGCATCGCCGTGGTGACCCGGGGAACGTCGAAGCCGAGGCGCCCTGCGGCCACCTGGATCCCGGTGAGGGGAGCGCGCAGGTTGCGCTCGACGTCGTAGGCGAGCGCCTTCATCGGTGAGACGTACAGGACGCGGCATCGCTCCCTTTCGGACGGCGTGGGTTCGGCGGCGATCCGGTCGATGGCCCACAGGAAGGCGGCGAGCGTCTTTCCCGACCCGGTCGGGGCGTGGATCAGCGTGTGGCCGCCGCGACGAATCGCCTCCCATCCGCGTTCTTGCGCCGCGGTGGGGGATGCGAAGGCGTCCGCGAACCACGAGCGGGTCGCGGGGGTGAATGCTGCCAGGGCGGTCGCCATCGGTTCAGCGTACCGAGCGCCCGGGACAGAAACTACCGGCCTCGGGAGGTGGGTCTCCCGGCAGCGGAGGCGCAGACTCGAGCGGCGGCTGAGCGGGTTCGATGTCACCGCCCCGCAGAGTCTCGATGACAGGTAGAGCCCGAGTGAATGACAAAATCGTCTTACCGCCGTTCGTTACATAAGGTCAACGTGCTCAAGGCGTTTGGCGGTTCGTGGCGCTGCCCGAGGGCCGGCTCAAACCTTTGAGTAGTAGTCGAGGGTTGGTCGAGGGTGCGGTTCGGCGATTCCCGCGGGCAGTCGGGGAGTCCGGGCGATGCGCGGTGGCGCTACGGTGGCGCTGTGGACATCGCGGTCAACCTCGTCGAGAACTACCTCCGGCTCACGGGCTACCTCACCCTCAGCGAGTTCGAGGTCCAGCGCCGGGACGCGAAGGGGCGCTACAAGACGGTGACCGACGTCGACATCATGGCGATACGGATGCCGGGGGCGATCTACGTCGGTGACCCCCACGAGGACGAGGACTGCAAGGTGCTCGAGCTCGACGACCCTGAGCTTCTCCTGGAAGACGAGACGATCGACATCGTGATCGGTGAGGTGAAGCAGGGTCCGGCGGAGCTCAACGCCGGGATCAAGGACCACGCGGTGCTGCACTCGATGTTGCGACGCGTGGAGTGGCTCTACGAGGAGCCGATCGACGAGGTCATCATCGGGTTGCAACGCAGGCTGGTGCACCGCTCGGTGGGCCGCGGCGGGGTGCGAATCCGCACCCGCATCGTCGCATTCGGGAGGAGCCCCGAGGTCAGCGAGACGGTGATCTCGCTGGGCCACATGATCGCCACCCTGCTCCGCTTCTTCCACGACCACGAAGATGCCCTCCGGCCCGTGCAGTTCCGCGAGCCGGCTCCGGCATTCCTGCGGCTGCTGCTGAAGGCGGGGTTCGACGTCGACCGCCCTCCGCCTGCGTCCGGTTGACCTGGCGGGAACCTGTTCTCGTGGCAGGTGCGTCGGACCGGTGATGTCTCGTGAGGAGTCTCGATGATTCGCTATTGGCTCGTTGCCGGACTGGTCCTGCTTGCTGCCTGCGGTGAAGCCGGCCCGCCCGACGAATCGGTCCTCGGCCCGCAGTCCCTCGGTGGCGAAGGCGACCTGGTTCGCTGTTCGACGCTGACTTCCGTGGTCGCGCCGGAAACCAGTTATCGCGACAGCCCGATCTACGTCGCCAACGAGATGCCGGTCGAGGAGGTGCAGCAGTGGGCGGCGACGCAGCCCGGCTTCGAGGACATCTGGATCGATCGCGAGCACAACGGCTGGATCACGGTGGCGTTCAGCGTCGACGCCGAGGCCCGGCAAGACGATCTCGAAATCCAGTTCCCCGACGTGGGCGTGGTTGCGGTTGCCGTCGACTGGCGCTCGACCGAGCTGCGGCGACTGCAGCAGGAAGTGAACGACTCGCTCGGCGGAGACTTCGCCATCGCCACGTGGGTCGACGTGACCACCGGCTTCGTCGGCGTCGATGTCGGGGTGATGACGCCCGAGCGCGTGGATGCGGTGGCGGCGAGCTTCGGGGGCGAGCGCGTGTGCATCGAGGGAGTCGCACCCGAAGCGGCACCCGAGCCGGGAACCCAGGCGCCCGAGGGTGACGGATGGCGGCTGCTCGCCGCGGCTCCGCGCATCGGTATTCCCTACCGCACGGGCGTGGCCGCCGACGCGTCTGCCTACCGCGCGCTGTGGGAGACCGTGGGGCTGCCTGATGCGCCGCCGCCGGTCGACTTCACCGACGAGATCGTGATCTGGTTCGGTGCCGTATTTGGCTCGAGCTGCCCGGATCTCCGTCTCGATGACGTCGTCGTCGACGCCGACCGGGCGATCGTCCACGCCGACATCGTGCTTGCAGACCCGCCCGCGGCGTGCACCTCCGACGCAAATCCGTATGCGTTCGTGGTGGCCCTGGCGAGGACCCGGCTTCCTCGGGGCAGCTTCGCGATCCAGCTCGATGCCGACGGTCCACCGGCGGGCGCGCCCGAGGAGCGCACCCTGGTCGGCGTCGACCTGTCGGCCCCGGGGGCGACGGCGGGACCCGGAGATCTGACCTCCGGCACGGCGCCGCCGGCGCCCGGCGCGATCCCGGCCGGTTCGACCATCGAGCCCGGGGTCGAGCACGCGTACCGGCTGGACACGCACTGCGGCGTCGAGTGGCTCGGCGAGCTGAACGGAGTGCGTTGGCGGGCGGATCCGGACGACAGCTCTCTCGACACGGTGTGGCAGGCGTGGCAGCAGCTCGCCGGCGAGGGTGAGGTGCTCGACCTGGTGCTCGTTCTCGACGTGACCGCGGCGCCACGGATCACCGCCCGCGCCGGCGGAGACGAGCTGATCTACATGCCGACCAACGAGCCGGTGCCCCCCTGCGACTGAAGGTCGGATCAGCGGGCGAGCGCCCGCCGCCCCGCTGCGGCAAACGCCCGGGCCCGCTCCGGATCGACGGGGTTGGTGGTGGCACCGCCACGCTTGAGGGTCGTGCCCACGATGACTCCATCGGCGATGGACAGGAACTGGGCCACGTTGCTCGCCGAGGCGCCCGAGCCGATGTAGATCGGGGTCTCGGGCACGGCGGCTCTCACGTCCCGCAGCGTGCTGATCGTCGGCGGCCGGCCGGTGGAGGTGCCCGAGACGATGATGCCGTCTGCCAGGCCGCGTCCTGCGAGCTCCTCGGCCGAGTGTTCGAGCGACGTCCCCGGCGGCGGGATCGCATGCTTGACGAACACGTCGGCGAAGATCCGCGTCTCCGGGGCGATGGCTTGGCGAAGCCGGACGACCTCGGCGGCATCGCCGACGATGAGGCCCTGGTCGGTCCACATGCTGCCGGTGAGCACGTTGACGCGGATGAACGCGGCGCCGGTGGCGGCGGCGATGGCCAGCGCACCGCGGGCGTCGTTGCGGAGCACGTTGACTCCGATCGGGAGGCCAACGTTGCGGGAGACTGCTGCGATGCACCTCGTCATCGCGGCGATGGTCACCTTGGGGACGTCGTTCCGATAGAACGGGGCGTCGCCGAAGTTCTCGACGCCGATCCCGTCGAACCCGGCGTCCTCGAGGCGGCGGGCGTCTTCGATGGCGGCGGCGATGACCCCGTCGATGTCCCCTCCATAGCGGGGGGATCCCGGCAGCGGAGCCAGGTGGACCATGCCGACGAGTCGGGGAAGATCGGTCACGACGGCGACCTCAGTAGGCGCGGATGATCCGGAGTGCCGTCTCGGCGTGCTCGCCGATGGCCTTGAGGCCGGTGTCGGCGGCGTCGAGCCGGTGTACGGCCACCCGGCAGAACTCCCCGGCGTTGCCGCGGATGACCTGGTCGGTCTCGCGGGGCCCGAAGACCCAGCTCACGTACTTGGGACCCATGAGCTGCACGCGGATGCCTTGCTCCGGGTACGTCTCCCCGGCCTCGGCGAAGGCGAATGGAAGCATCCGGTGGGCCAGCCAGGCCACGTGACGGAGGCGCGGCGAGTCGATCTCGGCGTCCTCGTCCTCCTCGGTGACCTTCAGCCTTCCTTCCATCGCCGCCTGGATGTCGAGGCCGTGGGCCCACGTCTCCATCAGTCGCAGCGTGGCGAAGCCCTTGGCGCTCACCGAGTTGACCACCCACGGGATCCGATCACGGGCGTCCATGCGCGACAGGGCGTCAACCACCGAGGCGCGGCCATTGCGCCACCACTCGATGACCTCCTGGTAGCGCTTGCTGCGGCCCTGGTCGACGCCCCGCTGGGTCCACTCGTCGATGCTGGTCACGTTCTGCGAGTCGACGAAGTCCTGTCCCTCTTCGATGGCGCGTGCGGCAAAGGTCTCGGTGTACGCGAGATGGCTGACTGTGTCGTGGATCGACCATCCCTTGGCGGGGGTCGGCA
>JBFFFX010000142.1:0-6986 GCA_041557775.1 Acidimicrobiia bacterium
GCCACAGCATGGCAAGGATGCCGACCAGCAGCACGCCGTTGCCGAGTACGCGGATGGTGAAGGCCGAGAAGAAGTTCGACAGCGCCGTGACGTCGCCGTCGATGCGCTCGATCAGCTCGCCGGGCGTCGTCGACTTGTGGAACCCCATGTCGAGATGGAGAACGTGATCGGCGAGTCGGGCGCGCAACTCATTGGTCGCCGCCCAACCCACATCTTCGGCCAGGTACGTGCTGTAGACGCTGAGGATCTGGTGGACGAGCGCGATGCCGATGAACCACGCGGCAAGGGGGATCAACTCGTCGCGGGCCGAACCCTCGGCCACCCGGTCGAGGAACGCACGGATGATCTGAGGGTTGAGGAGCTGGAGTGCGATAGACACCAGGAGCACGACGGCCAGCAGCAGTACCCGCTGGCGCAGGGGGCGCAGGTATTCCACGAGCAGTCGGTGATAGGCACGTACCGGAATCATGACGGTCTCTCGGTTGGGGAGGCGGCGGGCCTCCGCGGCGGAAGGTCGATCACGGCGGCTTCAGCCGCCAAACGATGGGAGCGCGTCGTCGGCGCTACCGAACCATCGGCTTCGGGGAGGGGGCGACGACGCGATCATTCACGGGTGAACTACGCAACATCTCCACCTCCTCGGTGCGAATCGACCGGAACACCGGCCTTCTGATACGAGAGCCGCCACCGGGAACCGGTCGCAGCCGCTCGCCACTATCTCACCGTCGCGAGGTTCCGTCAAGGTACCGACTGTCCCGGATGCCGCACCTGGCCGCGCCGCGCCTCGCCTTGGCGGTGTGCCAGGTCCCAATCAGGTCGGCCCGGGCATCCGGTTCCGAGCGGGCAACGGCGTGGTGTCCGTTGCGGAAGTGTCGCCCGTCGTCTCTGGTGCCAGCGGCAGCGTCGGTGTGCCGGATGCCGGTCTCGGGAAGAGAGAAGCTAGGAGGGTGCGGAAATCGTGACGGCAGCAAACTGCGTTGACAACGGGGCTATCAACGTTGCCTGGCGAGTGCCGTTGGCGCTTTTTCCGCACCTTGCTAGGAGGCGACGCCTTGGCACAGTAGCGTTGTGGCGTGGGGTGGTCCGCCGAGAACGCGAGCGCGACATCGTCGCTGGTCGGTGAGTTGGCCGCGTACTTCGCCGACCGTCACGGTGAGGCGAAGGCGGCGATGCTCACCGACCTGGCGCAGCTCGCCCTCCGGCGCTCCGACCTCGGTGAAGGTGAGCCGGAGCTGGCGGTCCTTGCAGGCCACATCGAAGCGTTGCTCGACTTCGTTGATGCCCGGGGAGCGCAGCCCTGGTCCGTTCGGGTGCGACCGGGGCTCGACAGCCTCTCTGCGGCAGAGACGTCCATCCTCGAAGTGAACATCGACGATGCCCCCTTCCTCGTCGAATCCATCACCGGGGAGGTGAAGGCACGGGATGTGGCGCTGCGACACTCGCTGTACCCCGTCATCGGCACCGAACGCGGCGACTCTGGTCGCCTTCTTGCGATAGCCCATGCGCGGCACGCTCCGGCCCGGGAGTCGGTGCAGCACTACGAGCTGGGACGGATTCTGACGCCGGAAGAGGCTGAGAGCTTGACGGTTGCGGTCGAGCGCGTGCTCGTCGATGTGACGCGCGCCGTCGGTGACTTCGCTGCGATGCGTGAGGCCGTCGGGCGGATGATCGATCTCGCCCGCGTGGGTGCCTACCACTACACCCAGCAGGAGGTCGACGAGGCCGTCGAGTTCCTGGAATGGCTCCTCGACGACAACTTCGTCTTCCTCGGCTATCGCGAGTACGAGATGCTGGACACGCCGGAGGGCCGGGCGATCCAGGTCGTCCCCGCCTCGGGTCTCGGGGTTCTCAACGACGCCACTACGTCGAACATGGCAGAACCTGTGCTGATCGATGCGCTCGCACCGGACCGGCGCGAGCGCTACATGAGCGGCAACCTGCTGGTGATCACCAAGACCAACCGCAGCGCGACCGTCCATCGCCGGGCTCGTATGGACTACCTCGGGGTGAGACTCATTGGGTCGGATGGCCGGGTCATGGGTGAGGCGAGGCTCGTCGGCCTCTTCACCGCCAAGGCATACATGGTGCCCTCGTCGAGCATGCCGCTCCTGCGGCGCAAACTCGAGTGGATCGTCGAGCGCGAGGATCTCATCGAAGGCTCGCACGACCACCGGGCCGTCGTCCAGATCTTCGATAGTTTCCCGAAAGAGGAGCTGTTCTCGGTTCCTCAGGACGAGCTCGCCGATACGATCGCCGACCTGCTCCACCTCGAAGAGCGGCGGGACGTGCACTTGTTCGTGCGCAGCGACCTGCTGCGGCGGAGCGTCTCGGTGATGGTGGCGCTGCCGCGGGACCGCTTCAACGCGCGGCTCCGGAAGCAGCTTCAGGAGCTGATCCAGGAGCGCTACGCGGGCACCGCCATCGACTACCGGCTCGCTCTCGGTCATGCCGACTCTGCGCGTATTCACTTCACCGTGTGGACGGGCGACGTCATCCCCGAGGTGTCGTTCAGTGAGTTGGAGGCCGAGGTCGTCGAGCTGGCGCGCACTTGGGAGGACGATGTTGGTTCGCGGCTGGTCGCCCGGCTCGGGGAGGAGCGGGGGCGTGCGCTGGTCGAGCTGTGGGCGCCGCGGTTCCCGGACTACTACAAGACCTCGACTCCTCTGGAGATCGCGGTCGGCGACGTGGAGGCCTTGGCGCAGCTCGAAGCGGATCAGGCGCCGCTCCGCATCGGACTCCAGAATGAGCCGGAGGGCACCGAGGGCCTCACCCGAATCTCGTTCTACCACCGCGGTGAGAAGCTGCCGCTCTCGGACATGATGCCCATTCTCGAGGACCTGGGGCTGCAGATCATCGAGGAGGTCCCGACCCGTCTTCGGTGCGGGGACGGCGAGATCCTCATCCACGATTTCGGCGTGCTCGGACCGGACGGGGAGGCGCTCGATCTCGACCGATGCGCCGAGCGCCTCGCCAATCTCGTGTCGGCCGTGTGGGAGGGGAAGGCCGAGTCCGACAGCTTGAACCGTCTCATCGTCACCGCCGGTCTTCGCCACGACGAGATCAACGTGCTGCGGGCGTATCGGAAGTACTGGCGTCGCGTCGAGCCGCAGTTCACCGTCGACTACGTCAACGACACCCTGTCCACCCACCCTGAGATCTCCGCTCAGCTCGTGCGGTTCTTCCGCGCCCGCTTCCGGCCGAGCGGAAAGGACAGCGATGCGGCCGCGGTCTACGGCGACCTCCTCGTCGCGGTCGATCTGGTCGAGTCGCTGGACGAAGATCGAATCTTGCGTGGGTTCGTCGAGCTCATCCAAGCCACGGTGCGCACCAACGCCTATCGGATGGGCCGGCGCAGCCTCGCCTTCAAGCTGCGGTCGGCAGACGTCCCCGGCATGCCCGAGCCGCGGCCTCTGTTCGAGATCTTCGTGTACGCCCCCGAGGTCGAGGGGATCCATCTGCGCGGAGGCCGGGTCGCGCGGGGTGGCCTCCGGTGGTCGGATCGCCGCGAGGACTACCGCACCGAGGTGCTGGATCTCATGAAGGCACAGATGACCAAGAACGTGGTCATCGTGCCGACGGGCGCCAAGGGGGGATTCGTCCTCCGCAGGCCGCCGGCGGAGGACCCGCGGGACGCCGTCCGCGAGGCATACGAGATCTTTGTGTCCGGCCTGCTCGATGTGACGGACAACCTCGAAGCCGGCTCGGTGGTCCCCCCGGTCGCCGTTCGGGTCCACGACGAACCGGACCCTTACCTCGTGGTCGCCGCCGACCGGGGAACGGCCGCACTCTCGGACGTCGCCAATGCCCTTGCCGCCAAATACCGGTTCTGGCTGGGCGATGCCTTCGCCTCCGGGGGTTCGGCCGGGTACGACCACAAGGCGCTGGGCATCACGGCGCGGGGTGCGTGGGAATCGGTGAGCCACCACTTCCACGAGCTCGGTGTCGACGTCGACCGGGAGCCGATTACCGCCGTCGGCATCGGCGACATGTCCGGCGACGTGTTCGGGAACGGCATGCTGTTGTCGCCGGGGCTGCGGCTCGTGGCCGCGTTCGACCACCGCCATGTCTTCATCGATCCCGATCCCGATCCCGCAATCGCTCATGCCGAGCGGCGACGCTTGTTCGCGCTGCCCCGGTCGTCGTGGGACGACTACGACCGTTCGGCGATCTCTGCAGGCGGCGGCGTGTTTCCCCGGACTGCGAAGCGGATCGAGCTGTCGGCCGAAGCCCGCAGGGCACTCGGCACCGAGCGAGCGACGGTGACCCCCAATGAGCTGATCCGCGACGTGCTCCGGGCCCCTGTCGACCTGTTGTGGAACGGCGGTATCGGCACCTATGTGAAAGCTCGCGGGGAGGCGGATGCCGATGTGGGCGACCGCACGAACGATGCCGTTCGGGTGCTCGGGCGTGAGCTGCGCTGCCGGGTCGTCGCGGAGGGCGGCAACCTCGGCTTCACCCAGAGCGGGCGGGTCGAGTATGCGACGAGGGGCGGCCGCATCAACACGGACTTCATCGACAACTCGGGCGGGGTGCACTGCTCGGATCGCGAGGTCAACCTCAAGATCTTGCTCGACCTCGCCATCGACCGGGGCATGCTCGATGCTGCCGACCGCAGCCCGCTCATCGAGGAACTGGCCGAAGACATCACTCGCCGGGTGACGTACGGCAACTTCCTTCAAGCACAGATCCTCTCGCAGGAGGTCGTTGCTTCCCGCCACCGGCTCGATGCGTATGAGGATCTGATGGCTGCGCTCGAGGAGGAGGGTCTTCTCGACCGGACCATGGAGCACCTCCCGGCTACCGATCAAGTGCTGGAACGCACTCGGGCCCACGCGGGGATGGCGGCGCCGGAGCTCGCAGTGTTGCTCGCCTATGCGAAGCGTTGGCTCACGGACCAGCTCCTCGAATCGGACCTGCCCGACGCCGAGGCATTCCAGGACGATCTCGTCGCCTACTTCCCGGACGAGGTCGTCGACCGATTCGGCTCGCTCATCCCCGAGCATCCTCTTCGTCGCGAGCTCATTGCGACCATCGTCGCCAACGAGGTGATCAACTCGGAGGGGATCACGTTCGTCGCTCGCCTCGCCACCGAGACCGGCTCACCGGCAGCATCGATCGTTCGCGCCTACCGGGTCGCGCGGATCGTCACCGATGCGGGGCGGCTGTGGGACGACGTGGAGGATCTGGAGGGGAAGATCGCCCCGGCGCTGCAGCACGAGCTCCTCAACGGCGTGGACGGTCTCGTCGAGGCGACGACACGCTGGTATCTGGCGCGCGGGGAGATCGATGTCGGACCGGCGACGCTGCGGGCCACGCAAGAGGCCTTTGCCGAACTCGAAGGCGAGCTGCGCCGCGTCGGTCCGCCGAGTTGGGTCGCGGCGCACGATGCGCAGGTCGTCGACCTCGCAGCGGCCGGGGTGCCCGAGGTCGTGGCTCGCCGCCACGCATACCGGGACGCCATGGTCCACGCCCCGGACATCGTCGAGTTGGCGCGCGAGCGCCGTCTCCCCCTCGACTTCGTGTCCCGGCTGTCCTTCCGGGTGGCGAGGGTCTTCCATCTCGATGTTCTCGCCGACCGGCTCGCCGCGATCCCGCGCAGCGACCCTTGGCAACGTGCGGCCGCTCAAACTGTCGCCGCCGATCTCCTCCGGGTCCGTCGACACCTCACCGAGCGCGTTGCCGCGGACGCCGATGGAGCCGGCGAGGCCGATGCAGCCGTCGACGCCTACGTCGCCTCACGCCGTGAGCAGTACGACCGGCTCATGCGATTCATGCGGTCACTGGCCCTCGAGAGCGGTGACGACGTTGCCGCCCTGGTGGTTGCGGTGCGCAGGATCGAGAGCCTCGTCGGCTGACCGGGCGCGACCGAGCCGGAGCCAGGTTCCGACGCCGGAGCCACGCGCCGCGCGACGTCGGGCCCGAACACCGCCGGGACACGGCTCTGGGTCGTGTAGCTAGCCGCTCGGGATCCAGTAGCCGTCGCTCAGTGTCCTCATGAAGGCGACGATGGCCGCTTCCTCTTCGGCGGTGAGGCCGAGGTTGCCGAGTTCGTCGGTGTTGACGTTGACCGCGACCTCGGGCTCCGGCCACGGTTCGACGTCCCTCGTGTTGTAGAAGTGCACCACCTCTTCGAGGGACGTGAAGACACCGTTGTGCATGTAGGCCTTCGTGAAGCCGTTTCCAGGCCGCAGGTCGACGTTGCGCAACGTCGGAACCTTGTGCTTGCCGATGCTCTCGTCGACATAGGCCGCAAACTCCGGCCGTGATTTGAGGAAGCCGCCGAGGCCCTCGTCGACCCATGCGTCACCGAGCGGGTTGATCGCCGAGCCGTCCGGGAAAAACACTCCGTCCATGTCGTAGAACGGGTTCTCCGGATTACGCGGCACCCCGAGGTTGTCGTACGTGAAGTCGGTGAACAGCGGCGGCTCGCCGCTCGAGCCAGGCGCACTCGGGTGGCAGGCCGCACACATCGCCTTGCCCTCGAAGAGCTCGAGGCCCCAGGCTTCCTCTGCGGTCAGGTCCGCTTCGCCCGCCAGGTATGCGTCGTACTTCGACGAGTACTGATTGACCTCCGCCGACGCTTCGTAGGCCGCGATCGACAGGCCGACCCGGTCATAGAACGCATCGACGGCAATGGGGTCGTCGCAGTCGATCGGCTCGCCCCACACGGCCTCGAACAGGTCGGCGTACGTCGCCGCCGCGGCGATCTCGCACACCGCGGCCTTGCTGGCGTTGTTCTGCTCGACCGGGTTGAGGAACGGACCCAGCGCCTGATCGGCTGCGGGGTTGCCAAGCGCTTCACCGGTGGCCCGGCCGTCCCAGAAGTTGCCGCCGACGAAGAGGCCCTCGGCCACGTCGTAGTGGAAGATCGGGCTCTCCGTGGCATAGGCGGCGCTGGGGGGCTTACGGTTCCCGAACCGCGTCGGGACGGCACCGCGGTAGACGGCGCCGTGCTTGTTCACCCCCGCGATCGGCCCCGTCCATCC
>JBFFFX010000143.1:0-6949 GCA_041557775.1 Acidimicrobiia bacterium
GCAGAGTTGACGAAGGGTTCTCCGTTGCCGGACGAGATCGGCAGCACGAAGCGGACCTCGTGGTCCTCCACCAAATAGAGCACTTGCTTGGCGAGGTCGACTTCGACTCGGTTGGCCTCGCGGCGCCACGTGAGTTCCGGGGAGCCGTCGAGGAGGTTCCACATCTCCCCCGTGAAGACGCCGTTGCGGTCGAGGCCGTGGTGCTTTTGGAACGCGTACACGGCGTGACGGGTCTGATACCCGAAGCTTTCGCCCGTGCTGGCATGGAAGCCGGCCGCGGCGAGACGTCGGTTCAATTCGCCGGCCCAGATGCCTGAGTCGCGGTATCGCAGCTCGGCCGGCGGTGTCTGCAGCGCGGCGAGGTCCGGAGTGTCGATTCCGAGCTCTGCGGTGAGTTCGCTCGGTGCGGATGCGGCACTGCCGGCGACGAGCACTAGCGAGAGAACGAACGCGCCCAGCCCCGTCACGTGGTCGTCCTCAGCGTCGGTGCGCGGTGTGTGCCGCCCGTCGTGTCCATCGCTCAGCTTCGCCTGGTGCCTTTCTTCCCGAAACCATAGCGAGAGGTCGCGAATTCGCAACGAGGTCCTTGCTCAACCGGTCCCGCGTGCCCGCACCTCGAAGGCAACCGTGTCGCGGTGCTCGGCGATCGTGATGTCGGCAATGAGTCCGCCGCCGGTCACCTCTCCGAACAACTCGCCGCCGTACGTCGTGACGAACGCCTCGGCGTCGCTGGGCGACGGGCAGTCACCGGGGGTGTTGCCGGTGTGGACGGCCAGCCATTCTGCAACCAAGCCGCGCCCGCCTGCCTCGTCGCAAGTGAGCGGGGGAACCTTCTCGTCGCGGCGGTAGAACTGGCGGCCCCCTCGGCCATGACGATGGTGCACATCGTTCCGGCAGATTGTTCGCGGTACGCCAATCATCCGACTTGGGCGAGGCCCATCCAGATCATGTCCGCCTCCACGATGCAGTCTGCTGCGACGCCTGCCGGCACGAGTGCGCCAAACCATTGTTCCGCACCCTGCTTGGGGCGAGAGACTCTGGCACGGGGCTCTGCAGCCGGCCGGTCCTGTCAGTCGGAGGCGTCGGTCTCTGGGGCTTCCTCGCCGCGGTGGCCGCGGACGGCGGGATGGGACGACGTGAAGTCATGCCACGTGCGCACTTGCTCCAGCTCGCCGGCCTTGCGCTTGGCGAGATAGCCTTTCGTCTCCGGGATCATCGCCACCGCCAACACCAGATTGGCGATGACGGCGTACGCCACCTCAGGCCCGCCGGCGCGCCAGGCGAACCACGGGATCAGCAGCCACATCCCGGCGACGTAGGCGACGAGCATCTCTCTGAGCAACACGACACCCACCACTGCCCCGATGAGGGTCGTCACCGGGACGGCCAGCCAATCGATTGCGAACAGGCTGCCGTAGATGGGGGTCTGGCCCCGGCCGCCCTTGAAGCGGTGGAAGACGGGGTAGTTGTGGCCGACGATCGTGGCGATCGCGACGACGAGGTGATACCAGTCGTCCGGCCAGATCAGCCGGGTGGCAAGGGTCGGCGCAAAGGCCTTCAGCATGTCCAGCAAGCCGGTGATCATCCCCCACCGCGGCCCACCCCGGATGGCGATCGACGTCGCACTGACGCCTCCGTATTCGATCGAGGCGTCACCGGGCAGGTTCAGCGTGGTCTGCGTGAGGTCGTCGTCGGGCGCCACCTTGCGTCCGATCAGCCGGGCGAAGGAGATCCCGCCGACCAGGTAACCGGCCACGGCGAGAAGGGCGGCGAGACCGAGGTCATCCATCGCCGGTGAGGGTGATGACGCCGCGGTAGCCGTCGACCGTCACGATCGCGCCCTCTGGCATTCGGGTGGCGCCGGCGACGGAGACGACGCAGGGTATGCCGTACTCCCGGGCCACGATGGAGCTGTGGGAGAGCATCCCACCCGCTTCGGCGACCACGGCGCCCGCCTTGGCGAACAGTGGCGTCCAGCCGACGTCGGAGTAGGGGATCGCCAGCACGTCACCGGGTCGGACCTTGTCGAAGTCGCTGATTCCGGTCACGACGCACACTCGTCCGCGATGGTGACCCCGGGCGGTCGGTGTACCGTTCCAGGCCGACGTCGCAGTGTCGTCGGTGGGTCGGGGGATGAAGTCGTCGCCGTAGATCACGTCGGGCATCTCGAGGTCGGCGACGGATTCGATCTCCTTGCGGCGGGCGACGACGCGCTCCGCAGCGGAGGGGGAGGTCGCGGCGCCGGCGAGCTCCTCCCGCACCTCGTCGATCGTCAGGTACATCACATCGTCGGGCGCAGCGAGCACATTCCGGTCGGTGAGGCGCCGCCCGATCTCGAGGAAGTAGTCGCGGAAGAGCCCGTAGCCGAACGTGTACATCGACGACACCGCCTCGCGATGGTGGACGAAGTCGCGGGATCTCCGGCGCAGGATCCGGGTCGCCGGGCGGCGCCGCGCCGGGAGTCGTGCTTCGACACGCTGCCAGGCCATCCTCGGTTGTTTGCCCGCCATGCCCGGGCGGTTCGCCGCCAACCGCACGACGGTGTCCGGCATCTCGCGCCATGGTGGGATCGAGAAGTCGTTTCCGGAGTCGCTGAAGTGACCGAAGCGGCGCAGGAACTCGTCCACCTCGGTGAGCAGCTCTTCGGGAACGGCGTCGTAGCCGTCGCGCATGATCGCTTCGCGCTCGGCACGGTCGAGCCGCTGGATGCGTGCGGCCAGGCGATCGAGGTGGGGGTTCGGGTCGAGCGCCTCGAGTTCGGCCATGCCTTCTGTCAGGTCCACCTCCGCCAGGTCGATGCCGTGCTTGTCGAGCCGGCGGCGGAGCAGCGCGGTGTAGGCGTTGGCGAGCAGGGGAGTGACGATGTTGACACCGGCGGATTCCACACCGACCCGGCGAAGCGCATCGATGTCGTCGAGGAGCTCGCCGTCGGTCATCGCCGCCGGGTCGCGTTCAGCGTAGGTCCGGTACCGTGTCTCGAGATCCGGGACGGCACGAGTGACGTAGCTCCCGTAGCGAATCTTGCGGAGCGCCATCGCCAGCATCCGGGGAAGCTTCCGCATCGTCGTCGCCGTCGGCTTGAAGCCCGGTTGGTCCGAGCCGGCGGGCAGGCCCAGCAGCAGCTCGAGCGACTCGCGGGGCATCCCCAGTGCATTGAAGATCTCGCCGATCGCCGTCATGTTGAAGTAGGAGCGGTAGCCGAACGACTTGGCGAGATCTTCGGGGGCGAGCGCGATGTCGCCGAGGGCCTCGCGGAAGAGCTCGATCCATGCCTCGTTGACCATCGGCACGTTGACCGACCACACGAGCGGCTTGATGATGCCCGGCATCACCTCCTTGGAGATGCGCCGGGAGTAGATCGTCACCCCCTCGAGTCCGGTGATCGGTCGCACCTGCACCCACCAGAGCCGGTCCCCGTCGTGGACCCACTCGACGTCGACCGGCGCTCCGCGGGCGGCGGCGATCTCCGCGACGCCGGTGACCACGTCGCGTACGACGGCAGCGTCGACCTCGGCGGTCTCCGGTGCGGTCACGTAGTCGCCCCAGCGCTGCACCCACCGTTCGGGCGTCTCGAGCCCGGACATGAGAGCTTCGCCGCTCCCACGAACGGCTTCGACGACGATCTCGTTCAGGCCGGTGATCGGGTTCTTCGAGAAGGCCACACCAGCCGCGACCGGGACGACCATCTCCTGGACGATGACCGACATCTCGATGGAGCGCTCGTCGCCGACGTGCCCGCGATAGGAGGCCACCGAGGCCGCTTCCGCCGATGCGACGACCTCGCGCACTGCCTCGACCAAGGCATCGACCCCGGACACGTCGAGGACCGTGGCGAATTGACCGGCGTAGGAGGTCGCGCCGCCGTCCTCGACGTTGGCGGAGGAGCGGACCGCATAGCGCTTGGACGCGTCGAGGCCCGCGAGCGTTGCGTGCAGCTCGGCGCCGTCGCCCGAGACGCGGGGAATCACCCACGTCGCCGGTACGGGAAACCCTGCCGACGCAAGCCACCGCAAGCCGCCCACCTTGCCCCCGAGATCCGAGGGGAGAGCTGCGTCCGTGAGCGCGACCAGCTGAGGATCTGCCATGCGGGCAAGCTACCGTGCTGCGTTCTCCAATGGAGACGGTCGTGGATCGAGGGCTTTCGTCTCCCGGCTAGCGTCGTTCGCACTGTTCTTCTCCTCTCGGTGAGTGAGGTACCCATGACCCCATCGGCGAACAGCTCGCTCCTTGCCGAGTGGCACGGTCCGTTCGGGGGTGTGCCCGCCTTCGACCGAGTTGCGGTGGCCGACTTCCCGGCGGCTCTCGAGACCGGGATGGCGCGGCAGCTCGCCGAGATCGAGGCGATCACCGGCGACCCGGCGGCGCCGACCTTCGACAACACCATCGCCCCGCTGGAGCGCAGCGGCCGTCCGCTGCAGCGGGCGCTCATGTACTACTACGTCTGGAGCTCGACCATGAGCGGGTCCGAGTTCCAGGAGATCGAGCGGGCGATGGCCCCGAAGCTCGCCGAGTTCGGCGACCGGATCATGCAGAACGGCGCACTCTTCGCCAGGGTCGAGGCCGTCCGCAACGCCGACTCGTTCGCCGCGCTCACCACCGAGCAGCGCCGCCTCGTGGATCAGGTTCACCTCGACTTCGTGCTCGCCGGTGCCGGACTCGACGACTCGGCGAAGGTCCGCATCGCCGCGATCAACCAGGAGCTGGCGGGGCTCTTCACCGAGTTCTCGCAGAACGTGCTCGCCGACGAGACGAACGAGGTGGTCCTCATCGACGACGAGGAAGGTCTAGCCGGCGTGCCCGCCGCCGTGGTTGCGGCGGCGGCGACGGCGGCCGAGGAACGGGGCCACTCGGGAAGATGGGCCGTCGCCAACACGAGGTCGTCGGTCGTCCCGTTCTTGACGTTCGCCGAGCGCCGCGACATTCGGGAGCGGGTCTGGCAGATGTTCGTCTCCCGGGGCGACGGCGGCGGAGCGACCGACAACAAGGAGGTGATCGCCCGGATGCTTCGGCTGCGCGCCGAACGGGCCGGGCTGCTCGGCTTCGAGACCCATGCCCACCTCCGCCTGGCCAAGACCATGGCGAAGACTCCCGAGGCAACTTTCCGGCTGATGGACGCCGTGTGGCCCGCGGCGCGGGTGCGGGCGGCCGAGGAGGTCGCCGACATGCAGGCGCTGGCCGACCGGCTCGGCGATGGCATCACCATCGCTCCGTGGGACTACCGGTACTACGCGGAGAAGGTGCGGGCCGAGCGCTACGACCTCGACCAGGCGGCACTCGAGCCATACCTGCAGCTCGACAACCTGCGCGAGGGCATGTTCTGGGTCGCCGGGGAGCTCTTCGGCTTCGCCTTCCGTCCCCTCGCCGACGTGGCGGTGTGTCATCCCGATGTCACGGTGTGGGAAGTCAGCGACCGCGAGTCGGGTCGTCACGTCGGGTTGTGGTACTTCGATCCGTACGCCCGGGCGGGGAAGCGATCCGGTGCGTGGATGAACGCGTACCGGGCGCAGGAGCGGTTCGACGGTGAGGTCACGACCATCGTGTCCAACAACTCCAACTTCGTGAAGGGCCCACCGGGGAAGCCTCTGCTGATCTCGTGGACCGACGCCACGACGATGTTCCACGAGTTCGGTCACGCGTTGCACGGCCTCAACTCGAACGTCAGCTATCCGTCCCTCGCCGGCACCGCGGTCTTCCGCGACTACGTCGAGTTCCCGTCCCAGCTGCTCGAGCACTGGCTCTCGACGCCTGAGGTGCTGTCGCGGTTTGCGCTCCACCACGAGACCGGGGAGGCCTTGCCCGAGGAACTCCGGGAGCGGATTCGGCGGGCGGCGTCGTTCAACCAGGGGTTCGCCACGACCGAGTACCTGGCGTGCGCGCTCGTCGACATGAAGATGCACACGGCCGAGGAGCCAGTCGAGGACGTCGGCCGCTTCGAGGCGGAGACGCTCGCCGAGCTGGGCATGCCGGAAGAGATCGTGATGCGGCATCGCCCGACCCAGTTCCTGCACCTGTTCTCGGGCGACGCGTACTCCGCCGGGTACTACAGCTATCTCTGGTCCGACATGTTGACGGCCGATGCCTGGGAGGCCTTCACCGAGGCCGGCGGTGCATACGACGAGGAGGTCGGCGCACGGCTGCGTGACCACGTCTTCTCCGTCGGCAACACCGTCGACCCTGCCGACGGCTACCGCGCCTTTCGGGGCCGAGATCCGCAGATCGCGGCGTTGATGCGCAAGCGGGGCTTCGCCGGCTCCTGACCCGCAGCGGCGCGGCCGGGGCGTGATCGCCACCCGGGGGGTGGCCGGCGGGGACCAGCCTCAGCCCAAGGAGATGAGCGCCACGGCGACGATCGCAGTCACGAGCCCTGCGATGCGGACCGCGGTGAGCACCTCGTGCAACACGATCTTGGCGAGCGACACCGTCACGGCGGGGAAGAGCGAGCCGATCACGGCGGCGACGGCGAGGGGACCGTCCTGGGTGGCGAAGATGAAGAGGGCGTTCCCGACGACGCCGAGCGCCCCTGCCGGCAGGAGGGCCGGCCACGACCGCCGCAGCGGCCTGAGTGGTTGCCGGGTCGCCAGGGCGATCGCGCCGACGACGACGGCGCCCATGAGACGCGTTCCCGTCAACGGCCAGATGCCGGCGGCATCGCCGATGCGGCTGAGCCCCACGAGCAGTCCGCCGAAGCCGGCGCCCGCCCCGAGACCGAAGAGCAAGCCCCGCGCCGGGTGCACCGCCCGCAGACCCGTCTCGTAGCTCACCATCCAGATGGCGGCGAGAGCAAGCACCAGGCCGAAGACTTCCAGACCGCCGAGCCGATCACCGGTGGCGATGCCGAACAGCAGCGGGAAGACGCCGGTACCGATCGCAGCGACCGGGACGACGAGACCCATGTCGGCTACGGCCATCCCGCGGTAGAGAAAGAGGAGACCGACGCCTCCGGAGATGC
>JBFFFX010000144.1:0-6911 GCA_041557775.1 Acidimicrobiia bacterium
GCGCAGGTCGCCCACCGCGCCGACCTTCCCGTCGTCGGCGTGAATCTGGGAACGGTCGGGTATCTCACGGAGTTCGAGCCCGACGAATTGGAGCTGCTCCTGGACACGATCGAGGAGGACCCGCTGCCGGAGCGGGACCGGATGACGATTCGCGCAGAAACGGCGGCCGGGGGATCGTGGCACGGGATCAACGAAGTCGTCGTCGAGAAGGTGCTGAGCCAGCGGGTGGTGCGGCTCGCCGTGACGATCGACGGCGAGTACTTCACGACGTACCGAGCCGACGGGATCATCGTGGCGACGCCCCTCGGCTCCACGGCCTACTCGCTGTCGGTTGGCGGCCCGGTGCTCGCCCCGGAGCTCGAAGCCCTCGTGCTGAGCCCCGTCGCCCCGCACAGCTTGCTGTCGCGGTCCATCGTCCTCGCCCCGGAGACCACCATCGAGTTCCGCGTCGTCGGCGACCGGGCGGTACGCGTCAACCTCGACGGCAGAGAGGCTTGCCTGCTCGACGAGGGTGACTCGTTGGTTGTCCGCAGAGGGGACCGTCCCGTGCGCTTCGTGTCTCTCGGCACCCACCCCTTCCCGCAGGGGGTCCGCAAGCAGTTCGGTCTCGATCATGCTTGAGGAGCTGATCGTCACCAACCTCGGGATCATCGAAGAGGCGCACCTCGAGCCCGGTCCCGGACTGGTCGTGGTGACGGGGGAGACCGGGACCGGGAAGACGATGCTCTTGGGCGCCTTGCGGCTGCTGCTGGGGGCGACGGCGCGACGCGATCTGGTTGGTCCTTCCGGGGACGAGGCGACGGTCCAGGCGCGGTTCACGCTGGGCGAGGACGAGGTGTCGGTCGCCCGACGGATCAGTAAGGAGGGGCGATCGAAGGCCTATCTCGACGGGCTGATGGCACCCCTGCGCGCGCTGGAGGAACGGACCGTCGGAGCCGTCGAACTGGTGGCGCAGCACGACCATTTGCGTTTGACGAACACCGCCGAGGTGCGGCGCCTGATCGATGCCAACCTGGACGAGGATGGCGCCCAGGTCCTCGACCGCTATCACGCGGCGTGGGAGCGTCTGGTCGACGTGCGAAGACGCCAGGAAGCGCTTGGTGGCGATCGGCGAGCGCTCGAGCGGGACCTCGAGGTGGCTCGGCACCAAGCGGAGGAGATCACCGCTGCGGGCTTCGTGGCCGGCGAGGACGGGGAGCTGGCAGGTTCCGCGGACCGCCTGCGCAATGCCCAGTCGATCATCGAAGGCCTGGACGAGGCCGCGACGAACCTGGGCGAGGACGGCGTCGAGCACACAATGGACCGTGTCGTCCTGGCGCTCACCCGGGTCGGGGATCTCGATCCCGCATCCAGCGGTCTCCTCGACCAAGCCGTCGATCTGGCGACCCTGCTGGCGGAGCTGCGCAGCGACATCACGGCCGCCGCTGCCGACATCGCCGCCGAGCCCCAACAGCTCGAGGCCGTCGAAGCCCGCCTGGCTCTGCTCGGCGATCTGCGTCGCAAATACGGCGAGACGCTCGACGACGTGCTCAGCTTTGCGCAGACGGCTGAGCAACGGGCTGCGCAACTCACGAAGCTGCTCGACGAAGCCGACGGATTGGATGCCGCGCTGGTGACGGCGGAGGCCGCAGTGGCGGAGGCGGGTGTGACGCTCGGCGCCGCACGGCGGGCGACCGCCGGCCGTCTCGCCGAGGTTGCCGTCGGGCATCTCGCAGAGCTGGGGTTCAGCGACCCGGTCGTGCTGTTCGACGTCGCCGACACCGCACCGGGACCCGAGGGCGCGCAACGGATCGAGCTGCGGTTCGCCTCCGACGCCCAGCTGGAGGCCGGACCGGTGGGGCGGATTGCTTCAGGCGGTGAGTTGAGCCGTCTCGTGCTCGCTCTGAGGCTCGCCGCCGGTGCCGAGGAGGCGGCTGTCGCGGCCTTCGACGAGATCGACGCGGGGATCGGCGGCAGCATTGCCCTTGCGCTCGGTCGCAAGCTGGCCCGCCTGGCGGAGCACCGCCAGGTGCTGTGCGTCACCCACCTGCCTCAAGTCGCCGCCTTCGCCGCAACGCACTACGTCGTCGATCGCATCGACGGAGCGGCAGTCGTCCGCAAAGCCGAGGGAGAGGATCGCATCGAGGAGCTCGCCAGGATGCTGGCCGGCATGCCGGACTCGATGCGGGGCAGGGAACACGCGGCAGAGTTGCTCGCCGTTGCAGAGACGGCCGCATCGGATTGACCCGGCAGCGCCGGGCACCGATGTTATGCTGCGGCCTTCCGAAGAGGGCGCCGAAAGCGTGTGATGGCTGTTGCCGGTGATTTCGAGTCGCACCCCGGGTCCGGCGATCGCCGGCGGGTCCCGGCGTCGACGGCTCCACGGTTCGGCTTCGGGGCAGGAGTTGGGGGATGACCAAGTACGTCTTCGTCACCGGCGGGGTGACTTCGAGTCTCGGCAAGGGGATAACGGCCGCCTCGCTCGCCCGGCTGCTGAAAGCCCGGGGATTGCGCGTTGTCGCACAGAAGCTCGATCCCTACATCAACGTCGACCCCGGGACGATGAACCCCTTCGAGCACGGGGAAGTGTTTGTCACCGACGACGGCGGCGAGACCGACCTCGACCTGGGACACTACGAACGATTCCTCGGCGAGAGCCTCCGGCGTGACTCGAACGTCACCACCGGCTCGATCTACCAATCTGTGATTCGGAAGGAGCGCCGTGGCGACTATCTCGGCGCCACCGTTCAGGTCATCCCGCACATCACGAACGAGATCAAGGCGCGGGTGCGCAAACTGGGGGAGAACGATGCGGTTGACGTCGTCATCACCGAGGTCGGCGGCACCGTGGGCGACATCGAGAGCCTGCCGTTCCTCGAGGCGATTCGGCAACTTCGCAAGGACGTCGGCGCCGACAACGTCTGCTACATCCACGTCACCCTCGTGCCCTACCTGCCGACGAGCGAAGAGCTGAAGACCAAGCCGACGCAGCACTCCGTGGCCGAGCTGCGCTCGCACGGCATTCACCCCGAGGTCATCGTCGTTCGCTCCGACCGACCGCTCGACGACTCTGCACGGCGCAAGATCAGTCTGTTCTGCGACGTCGAAGACGACGCGGTGATCAATGCCGAGGACGTGAACAACATCTACGCCGTGCCCCTGGAGCTTCATGCGGCGGGGCTGGACACGGTGGTGTGTCGCGAGCTCGACTTGGAGACGGAGGAGCCCGACCTGGGTTTGTGGCAGGCGATGGTCGAACGCATGGACCGGGCCACCGAGCAGCTGACGATCGGCCTCGTCGGCAAATACGTCGACCTGCCGGACGCGTACCTGTCCGTCGTCGAGGCGCTGCGTCACGGCGCTGCCGCCAACGACGTTCGTCTGGACCTGCGGTGGATCCCCGCTGAAGAAGTCGACGGTCTGCTGGCCTCGACCCACCTCGCGGGTGTCGACGGCATCATCGTCCCGGGAGGGTTCGGCTACCGGGGCGTGGAAGGCAAGGTCAACGCCGTCCGACACGCCCGCGAGGAGGGGATCCCGTTTCTCGGCCTCTGCCTCGGGCTGCAGTGCGCCGTCATCGAGTACGCACGCTCGGAGCTCGGCCATCACGATGCGAACTCCACCGAGTTCGATCCGACGACCGATCATCCGGTGATCGACCTGATGGCGGACCAGGTCGATGTCGAGGACATGGGCGGAACGATGCGGCTCGGGGTCTATCCGGCCAAACTCGAATCGGGCTCTCTCGCCGCCCGCCTGTACGAGTCGGCGTTGGTCTACGAGCGGCACCGCCACCGCTGGGAGGTCAACAACCGGTATCGCAAGGCGCTCGAA
This sequence comes from Acidimicrobiia bacterium, assembly GCA_041557775.1. Taxonomy (GTDB): domain Bacteria; phylum Actinomycetota; class Acidimicrobiia; order Spongiisociales; family UBA5794; genus DATHZQ01. The sequence goes on from JBFFFX010000144.1 coordinate 3,814, forward strand.
GCGGCCGGGATGCGGCTGAGCGGCATCTCGCCGGACGAGCGCCTCGTCGAGGTCATCGAGATCCCCGATCATCCGTTCTTCATCGCCAGCCAGTTCCATCCTGAGTTCAAGTCGCGGCCCGACGCTCCGCACCCCTTGTTCACCGGGTTCGTCGCGGCCGCTCGCCTACGTGCGCGGCGTTCGAGGACGGCCGACGTCACTCGTGGCGTCGGCGCCGGTGTCGATGTGAGCCGGTGAGCGGGGACGCGGCCGGTTTTCGGATCGTCGGGGCGAGGACGATCGCCAATTCCGGGTTTCTCCGCCTCGATCGTCTCCACGTGGCGGCACCAGACGGCACCGCCGTGCGGCGCGAGGTCGTGCGCCACCCCGGCGCGGTCGCGGTAGTTCCCGTCGTCGGCGAGGACGTTGTTCTCATTCGCCAATATCGAGCCGCCGTCGACGCCCTCGTGCTCGAGCTGCCGGCCGGAAAACTCGACGTTCCCGGAGAGCCGCCGGAGACCACGGCGCGGCGCGAGCTCGAGGAAGAGATCGGCTATCGACCCGGCAAGCTCGAGCACCTCGGCTCGTTCTACACGGGTCCGGGCTTCACCGACGAGCACATGACGCTGTACCTGGCAAGCGGGTGCACTCCAGTGGCCATGACGCCGGTCGGGATCGAGGAGCAGTATGCCGAAGTCGTCCGTGTGCCCACGGCAGCGGTTGCGGACCTGGTCGCTTCTGGCGAGATCCGGGATGCCAAGACACTCGTGGGGCTGTACGCGTTCTTGCTGCGTGCCTGATGGATCTCGTCACGGCGATCGACGAGTACCTCGCTTCCCTCGGTTCGGAGCGAGGCATGGCACGCAACACCCTCGCCGCCTACCGCCGAGACCTCCATCAGTACCGCAGCTACCTTCGAGATGCCGGAACGACGGGCCTCGATGACGTCACTTCGGATCACATCGAGGCCTTCCTGGCGAGCCTGACGACGGCGGGCGCCGCAGCCACCACCGTCCGCCGCAAGCTGGCTGCGCTGCGTGGCCTCCACCGTTTTGCGATCGCCGAGGCTGTGACGGAGCGCGACCCGACGGCGGCGGTCGAGACGCCGCAACCCCCGCGGGGGCTCCCCAAGGCGCTGTCGATCGCGGACGTCGAAGCACTGCTCGATGCACCAGTGCCGAACACCACTCTCGGGATCCGCGACCGTGCCCTGCTCGAGTTTCTCTACGCCAGCGCGGCGCGTGTCTCGGAGGCGGTCCGCATCGAGCTGTCCGACCTCGACCTCGACGCCCGCAACGCGCTCGTCACCGGGAAAGGCAACAAGCAGCGTGTCGTGCCGCTTGGACGCCCGGCGGTGGAGGCGATCCGCACCTACCTTCCCGTGCGTCTCGAGATGAAACGCGGCATCGCCGACCCCGGCTGGCTCTTCCTCAACGCTCGCGGGGGCCGGTTGACCCGGCAAGGTGTCTTCGGCATCGTGCGCAAGCACGCCCGGATCGCCGGCATCGACGAGTCTGCAGTGTCACCCCACGTGCTTCGGCACTCGGCGGCGACGCACATGGTGGAGGGTGGTGCGGACCTGCGGACCGTTCAGGAGATCCTGGGACACGCTAATATCTCAACTACACAGGTCTACACGCGGGTTTCACCGCGGTATCTCTACGAGGTCTTCGTCACGGCCCATCCTCGGAGCGGCTGACGAGCCTCACGGTCCGAGGAGCGAGTTCGTGGATATCCAGGCAGCCGTTGCCGTCCTGAAAGATGAGCGAGCGAAGCTGGTGAAACAGCTCGCCGAGCTGGGCGCAACCGAGCACGGCGAGTTGACCGGCGATGTCGACTTCGGCGACGGTTTCGCCGACGCCGCCGCCGCAACTGCAGAGCGCTCGGAAGTCCTGGGAATCGTCGAGAACCTCCACCTCATGCTCGAAGACGTCGACAAGGCGCTGGCCAAGGCCGAATCCGGGACCTACGGTCAGTGTGACTCGTGTGGCGACGACATCGGTGCGGCGCGCATGGAGTTCCGCCCAACGTCGACCTTCTGCGTCGGCTGCAAGTCGAAGCGCTGACCCCACGCGCTCCTTCGACCCGTTCCACCTGGCGAGGCGCTTCTTCGAAGTGCTGCGGCCGCGGCCGCTCACTCCCGTCGAGCAGCTCGATGCGGCGCGTCATCTGCGCACCGCCGAGTATGAGCTGTTCTGGCGCCAGGCGCCGGCCGATCAACGTCACGCCTACGAGACGATGCGCCGCGCCTCGCTCGAGTCGCCTGATCCCACGGTGCTCAGAGCGGCGCTGCTGCACGACGTCGGCAAGGCGACTGTGGAGCTGGGAGCGGTGCGACGCAGCCTGGCGACCGTCCTCGACGCTCTCGGCCTGCCGATGACGTCGCGGATGCGCAGTTATCGTGACCACGGACCCCGGGGCGCCGGCCTGCTGGCGGCGGCGGGGGCCGAGCCGCTGGTCGTCGCCTTTGCCGCGCGGCATCCCGACGCGGATCCGGGAGAGTTCGACCCAGCCATGTGGTCTGCGCTGCTCGATGCGGATGACATCTGAAAGGCATCGGGATGGGCCGTCTCCGGAATACCATGTGGGCTCGCAATCGTGCCGAGGCGGACGCATGAGCTATGAGGTGAAGACGCGGGTTTTCGAGGGTCCTCTCGATCTGTTGCTGCAGCTCATCACCTCGCACCAGGTCGAGATCACCGAGCTCAGCCTCGGCAGGTTGGTCACCGAGTACCTCGAGCATCTCGACGCCATGCGTGACATGGACATCGAGGTGACCTCCGAGTTCTTGTTGATCGCCGCAACGCTCATCCAGCTCAAGGCGCGCCACCTGCTGCCGGGTGAGGCCGACATGAGCATCGACGAAGTGCTGGCCCTCGCCGAGGAACGCGACCGGTTGCTCTCGCGATTGCTCGCCTGTTTGACGTTCAAGGACGTTGCGGCCGTGCTGGCCCACCGCATGGCGGGCAGTGCCCGCTATGTTCCGCGTCTCGCGGGTCTCGACCCGGAGATCAGGCCGGCGCCGCCCGAGTTGCGGCTCGGCATCGGCCCCGGCGAGCTCGCCGGCATCGCGTATCGTGCGTTCACGCGGATTCCGGGTGAGCCGGATCTCGATCACC
>JBFFFX010000145.1:0-6828 GCA_041557775.1 Acidimicrobiia bacterium
GCCTCGTCCGCATTCCGTCCGTCAGCGCAGCGGGCTTCGATCCCGACGAGGTCCGCAGATCCGCCCATGCCGTGGTGGAACTGCTGCACGATGCCGGCTTCCGCAACACGCGGGTCCTCGAGGTCGAGGGTGCGCACCCGGCGGCTTTCGCCGAGATCCCCGCCCCCGAGGGTGCCCCGACGGTGCTGCTGTACGCCCACCACGACGTCCAGCCCCCCGGCCCGGACGACATCTGGACCAGCCCGGCGTTCGAGCCGACCGAGCGCGACGGCCGTCTCTACGGACGCGGGTCGGCAGACGACAAGGCGGGCATCGCGGTGCACCTCGGTGCGGTGCGCGCCCACGGCGGGAATCCGCCGGTCGGCGTGAAGGTCTTCGTCGAGGGCGAAGAAGAGATCGGCTCGCTCCACCTCGATGCGTTCCTCGACCGCTACCGCGACCTGCTCGCCGCCGACGTCATCGTGATCGCCGACTCGGGCAACTGGCGGGTCGGAACACCGGCGCTGACGACGTCGCTGCGGGGTCTCGTCGATTGCACCATCGAGGTGCGGACGCTGGCGAAGGGGGTGCACAGCGGCATGTTCGGCGGCGCCGTCCCCGATGCGCTCACCGTGCTGTGCCGCACCTTGGCCACGCTCCACGACGGCGACGGCAACGTGGCCGTCCCCGGTCTCGTGGCGAGTGAGGCCGAGCCGCTCGACCTCACCGAGGAGGAGCTGCGCCGGCAGGCGGAGACGGTGCCGGGGGTCCGTCTCATCGGATCGGGGGCGATGACGACGCGGACGTGGACGAGGCCCGCGGTTGCGGTGCTGGCGATCGACGCACCTCCGGTGGCCGAGGCGATCAACCAGCTGCTGCCGTCGGCGCGGGCCAAGGTGAGCCTGCGCATCGCCCCCGGCGACGATCCCGCCCGGGCGATGGCGGCGCTCGTGGCCCACCTCGAAGCCAACGTGCCCTGGGGCGCCCAGGTGACGGTGACGCCGGGCGCATCCGGCGACGCCATCGCGCTGGACACCACGGGCCCGGCGTACGACGCCTACCGGACGGCCTTCGCCGCGGCGTGGGGCACCGAGACCGAGGAGATCGGCGTCGGCGGGTCGATTCCGTTCGTGTCGGCGTTCCAGGAGGCGTTCCCGGAGGCGGCGATCCTGCTCACCGGGGTCGCCGACCCCACCAGCCGCGCTCACGGCCCCGACGAGAGCCTCCACCTCGACGACTTCCGCCGCGGCGTCCTTGCCGAAGCGATCGCGCTGCGGCTGCTCGCGGGCTGATTCGCCGCGAAGGGTGCGCCGGGAGTAAGTAGCGGCTACTTGTTACGGCCGGGGGCGTTGGCGGAGTTCCCCGGCGACTCGGGACGACCCTTGGCCTTCTTGTCCTCCGGCGGACCGCCCTCGTCGTCGTCGCCGTCGCCGTCGTCGCCGTCGTCATCGTCGCCGTGGGCCGCGGCGCATGAGGCGAGGACCGTCGTGAGGTCGATCTCGCCGGTCTCGGCGGGAGCGAACTCTGGGTCGGCATCGGAGGTCTTCACCGCATCGGCGCCCTTCCCAAACCCCGACTTGGCGATCCACCGCATCACACAGCCCTTGCCGGCGATGTCGATGGCATGCGCCATGGTGCTCACGACCTGCCCGTGGTTCACCTGGCCGTTCGGCCCGGCGATGAGATGGCCGCCCACGATGCAAGGGTTGTCCGGGTCGCCGTACACGAGCGGCGCCGCAGGCGGCGCTTCGCCGTCTTCGAGCAGGTCGGCGGCCCGGGGATGGAACACGGCAGGTCCGTCGGCGTTCTCGAGCGAGTCGACCGGAACGGTCCCGTCCTCGACCTCGCCGTAGCCGGCGGTGTACACACCGTCGAGGGTGCAGTCGTACGGATCGTCGACGCTCGACAGGCCCACGACGAGCACGTGGTTGTCGGCGTCGTAGCCGAACGTGAACACGGTATCGCCGTCGGCCGGCTCGGTTGAGTCATGTTCCGAGGCGGCTACGGCCCCGGCTCCGACGAGCAAGGCGACCACCGTCGCGGCGGCCGCGGCACTTCTACTCCATCCCCTCACGCTGTTCTCCCCCAACGTCGTTGGCTCCACCGTACCGTCAATTCCGCGATGCGCAACCCATCTTCCCTGCGAGCCGGTGCCACCGGGGGACATTCAGCCCTAGAAACTGGTCTTGCAGCCGGGTGACGATCGCCGGGGAGGCAGCTCCACGGTCGACGTCCAACCACGGCGATCAGTGCGCCGCCGCAAGAGCCCTCGCCCCCGCAGGGCGTACGGAAAGGGGAAGCGAGATGTTCGAACGTATCCGCCGAGCCCGAACGAGCTCTCCGGACGTGCTCGGTGTGCTTCTCGTCGTGATCGGCCTCGGCATGTTCGCCGTCGTGTTCTTTGCGGCGTTCCCGGTGCTGTCGGACCCGGTTGGGACATACGACGACTGGTTCCCGGACGAGCCTGCGGAAGAGCCGCCCACAGTCGTCGAAGAAGAGGCACCCGAAGGTCCGAGTGCAGCCTTCCGCTACATCGCCGAGACCACGGTCGACGAGCCGGAAGAGGGCCTCGAAGAGGAGGTGGAACCCATCGCCACGTACCGGGTCACCTTCGAGGATCGCTCCGAGCCGGGCGACGCTGCAGTCGCATCATGGGCGTGGGATCTCGGTGACGGTGCAGAGGCCGCGAGGAGCACGGTGACGCACCGCTACGACCAACCGGGGGTCTACGAGGTGCGGCTCGACATCGAGGACGAGAACGGCGAGACCGCAACGGCGGAGGGCGAGGTGGAGGTGCCCGACGGAGCAGGGCGCGCGTTCGGACGCATCGACTCGGGCGACGACATCGACCTCTCCGGCATCGAGGCCGCGGTCGAGGACGCCGTCGAGACACTCGGGGCGTCGGCGGAGGACGCGATCGACTCGGCCGGCGATGCCACACGCAACGCCGCCGTGGTGACCCTGTTCGCCCTCGCTGCGATCGCCACCACCGTCGTTGCCTGGCGCGTGACCCGTTCCGGGATCATGCTGCTGCGGCCGGCGCAAGACGTGCGGCTGCGGGTCAAGTCGGCCGATATGCACGTCGACATCGATCGCACACCTGTGGAGGAGATGCTCGCCGATCAGGCCCTCAGCGGCGACGGCTCCGGTCCCGACCTGACGCCCGAACTGATCGACGCATAGCCGCCGCGGGTGCAGCCGGTCACCGACCGCGCGGCGACTGTGCCTCGTCGGCGAGCAGGCGCTCCACAACTTGCCGCGCGTGGGGGACGCTCTTCAGGTACCACACCGCGCGCAGCCGGTCGCGGTCGGCCGGGTCGAGGTCGCCGTGGCGGCCGAGCCGAGCCACCCGGTCGCGCCGAGCCTGCGCCAGGCACAGCGCCGCCGCCACCGAGATGTTGAAGCTCTGGACGAAGCCGTCGATCGGCACCATCGCCGTGGCGTCGGCGAGCGCCAGCATCTCGTCGCTGAGGCCGGCCCGCTCGTTGCCGAAGACGAGCGCCGTGGGCAGCGAGAAGTCGACTTCGTCGATCGACACCGCAGCGTCGTCGACGTGAGCGGCGACGATCCGGTGGCCGCGCTCGCGCAAGTGGACGACACACTCGGCCGGTGAGAGCCAGCGCCACCGGTCGATCCACTTCTCCGCTCCTTGGCTGGTGCGGCGTGAGTGCTTGTAGGCCCTGGCGGAGTCGATGGTGTGGAAACCCTGGATGCCGAACGCCTCGGCCGTCCGCATGACGGCGGCGATGTTGCCGGTGTCGACCATGCCCTCGACCACCAGGGCCAGGGACATGGTCCGTGCGGCGAGCACACTCTCGATGCGCTGCCGGCGCTCGTTCGTGAGGTAGGGGCCCATGCGGGCGACGACTTCGTCCGGCGTGAGCACGCGACCACCGAACGTGAACCACTCCGGGTCGAGGGAGGTGCGCCGGGCGGCGGTGAGCCGGCGCATCTCCGCGGCGGCGAGGGCGCGATCGTTGGGCACCCCGCCAGGGTACCGGCCGGTCAGCGGGGGATGCGGGTGCGCTTGAACTCGTTGAGGCGTGACCACTCGAGCATGTCGAGGACGCGCTCGACGTCGCTCACCACGTGCCGTTCCATCAGCCGGACGAACACCGCTTCGTCGCCGTCGATGAACGTCGGCACCCCGAAGACCTCCCAGCCGTCGACCAGCTCACGATGCTCCTCGGCGAGCTGCTTCATCGGCGTGCCGCCGGCGACCGTCTCGGCGACCACGCCGGCATCTACGCCGGCCGCCTCCGCCACCGCCCGCAAGACATCCTCGTCGTCCACGTCCGCGGCCTCGCTGTGGCGGGCGTTGAACAGCCGGACGTGGTAGTCCAGGAATCGATCCGGAAACCGTTCGCGCACGGCCATCGACCACTGCAGCGCCCGCACGCCGCGAGTGCCGGGAGCGCCGACGGCACGATCCCAGACATCCGGGTCTCCCTCTTCGACGTGGGACTGCGCCAGCGAGAACGCCTTGAATTCGACGTCCCACGGCGCCCCGTCCCGCAGCGCCTCGACGATGGTCTCATTGGCGATGCGGGCGAACGGACACAGGTAGTCGTAAGTCACGGTGAAGGAGCGGGTCACGGGCGTCTCCGGATCGTTGCGTCTCGCGATCGTAGCGGTGCCGGTTCGCCAGGCTCGCCCGGCTACGGGCACTCGGCCGACTTGGAGGCGATCTCGAACGTGGCGTCGCGAATCCACCCCTGCCGGCCGTTCCTCAACGTGATCAAGAACCACCGCTGCTCGGACACGAACGTGACCGTCCGGATTTCGTCGACCTCATAGGTCCCCGGCGGAACCCTCATGATCTCGGTGCTGAAGGTGTCGGGCTCCTCGTGGATCGACGCCAGCGGATTGGAGATCGTGACCCGGCAGCCGGAGACGTCGGGCGGCGTCGTAGTCGTCGTGGTCGTGGCAGGCCCGGCGGTCGTCACCGTCGTCTCCGGCACCTCGGTGGTCGCGGCCGGCCCGGTCGTTGTCGTCGACCCCGACCCGCCGTCCCCGAAGTCGCCGATGGCACCGAAGATCACCAGCCCGGCGCCGATCGCCACCACGAGCAGCCAGGCGGGTCCCTGGATCGTGAAACCGCGAGCGCCGCCCGCGGCCGAGCCCTCGCCGTGACCGCGAACCGCGAAGAGCAGACCGGCGCCGACGAGAGCCAGACCCAAGACAATTATGAGGAACTGCACGGCGCCTCCCGCTCCGGCCGGCACATCCGCTTTCGTCGCCCACCGTACACCAACCGGCACGCCCGATCCCGGGGCCGATGCATACCGCGGCGGCGCAGTCAACACCCACCGCCGACACGAGCAGCTTGCACGCAAGACAAGGGCATAATCTGAGCGCTGTCTTTACAGATTCTGCAAAGTAGCTCGGAATACGCGGTAGCATTACAGCATTACATCTTCTCCACCAGCTCTGAAAGGACCCAAGTGGCCGATCTCACGACCGTGACGCTCCCGGTGCTGCCGCTGCGCAACGGCGTCGTCTTCCCCAACATGGTGGTGACCGTCACCATCGAATCCGCCGAAGCCCGCCGCGCCGTCGCCGCCGCCGAGAGCACGGGCGGCCGCCTCCTGCTCGTCCCCAAGACCGAGGACGGGTTTGCGTCGGTCGGCACCATCGCGTCGATCCAGGAAGTCACCCGGGAACACGGCGTGTCGGCGCTGATCGCCGGCATGAGCCGCGCCCGCATCGGTGCCGGCCGGCCCGGTAGCTCCGATGTGCTGTGGGTCGACGCCGAACCGGTCGACGACGACGAACCCGAGGCCGACGAGCTGACGGCGGAGTTTCGCGCCGTCGTCTCCGAGATCATGCAGCACCGCGGGATCGGCCGGGTCGCCGACCGCATCCTCGACATCGAGCATCCGGGCCAGCTCGCCGACCTGGCCGTCTACTCCCCCGACCTCAGCCTGGCGCAAAAGATCGACGTGCTCGAGACGCTCGATGTCCGTGACCGGCTGGAGAAGGTCCTCGGCTGGATGAACGCGATCCTCGCCGACCTCAGCCTGCGCCAGAAGATTCGCGAGGACGCCGGCGAGCGCATCGACAAGAGCCAGCGCGAGTATCTCCTGCGCCAGCAGCTGGAGTCGATCAAGTCGGAGCTCGGCGAGGGCGGGGGCGACCTCGCGGGCGAGTATCGGCAGAAGCTGGCCGACGCCGACCTCCCCGAGCAGGTCACCGAGGCGGTCACCCGGGAGATCGATCGCCTGGAGCGGATGAATGAGCAAAGCCCGGAGCACAGCTGGATCCGCACCTGGCTCGACACGGTCTTCGACATCCCGTGGTCGACGCGCACCGAGGACAACCTCGACCTGAGTGCTGCACGCGCGGTGCTGGACACCGACCACACGGGCCTGGACGACGTGAAGGAGCGCATCATCGAGCACCTTGCCGTGCGCAAGCTGCGCACCGAACGGGGCTTGACGGCCACGGGCGAGGGCCGGCGCGGCGGTGCAATCCTGCTCCTGGCCGGGCCTCCGGGCGTCGGCAAGACGTCGCTCGGCGAGTCCGTGGCGACGGCCCTCGGCCGCAAGTTCGTCCGCGTCGCCCTGGGCGGCATCCGCGACGAGGCGGAGATACGCGGCCACCGCCGAACCTACGTCGGTGCGCGCCCCGGCCGCATCGCACGGGCGCTCATCGAGGCCGATTCCATGAACCCGGTGTTCCTGCTCGACGAGATGGACAAGGTCGGCGCCGACTGGCGCGGCGATCCTTCCTCGGCGCTGCTCGAGGTCCTCGACCCGGCGCAGAACCACACCTTCCGCGACCACTATCTGGAGGTCGACCTCGACCTCTCCGACGTGATGTTCGTCGCCACGGCCAACATCCTCGACA
>JBFFFX010000146.1:0-6792 GCA_041557775.1 Acidimicrobiia bacterium
GGCGGGTGGGGGCGGGGGCGGGGTGCGTCCGCCACCGGCGCGTCGCCGCCGGGATGGCGGCGTCAGGGCGGCGGGTACGGCTCGAAGCCCTCCACGCGTTGCTGTTCCCGAACAAAAGCGACGATCGCCGTGACGTCGTCGGGCGTCACCCCGTCGACCCGTGGCATGTCCCCGAACCGCCAGTGGTGCGACGGCACGCCTCGCAGTACGGCGAGCAGGAACGCACCGTCGGCGTGGTGGCCGGGCTCGTAGACGATGGACAGCAGCGATGGGCCGTCCTCCGTGCCGCGTAGGTCCGCACCGTGGCACTCGGCGCAATTCGCCTGGAAGAGGTCGTGACCCGCGTCGATCAGCACGGGGTCCTGAGCGGCGACCGTCGCATCGGCGTCACCGGTACCACTGCCGCACGCGCCCAGTGCGAAAGCGACCATCACGGCAATCGCCACCCGTCGCCCCCACCGCAACTCCTGTGACACCACCCGCCGAGCCTCCTTCACTCATCAGACGGAACAAAACAGGTTGTAGTCGCCTTGCGAGCCTCCGTCCAGCAGCCACGCACTCGGCCCCCGGTCGCGCAGCGAGGCCCAGGACCAGGGCTGCGACGCACACGCGTGTCGGGGGTGGGCAGGCCGCCCACCCCCAACGGCATCGTGACGACCTACGGCAACGTGAAGTGTGTCGTCTGCGGATTCAGGTGATCGAGTCGCACGGCCCCTGCCGTCTCGGCTCCGCTGTAGCGGAAGACGTTGAGGCCCTCGTTGATGTGCGTCTCGTAGATGAAGTTGTTGTACCAGTAGCTCGACCAGGCCCCGCCGATGTCGAAGGGATCGAGCGCAGGCGGATCCGAATACGCGATCTCCACCGCATTTGCCGGGTCGGTGAAGTCGACGACGCTCGTTCCCGACTGGTAGTTGCCGCTCACCAAGATGTAGTCACCGCTCCTCACCGGCACGATGTTGTAGTTGTGGACCGTGCAGTTCTCGGTTGCGGACTGCGGCCTCGGCAGTGTCCACATGCCCAGCAGATCGCCCGTCTCGGCGTCGAAGAACATGGCCGACTTGTCGATGTCGGCGGTCGAAGCCTGGCAGAACGGTCCCACACCGCCGCCGGGCTCGTGCCCGAAGACGATGACCTCACCGTCCCACGTGAACATCGCAGAGTGGCCGATCCCGACTCCATCAATCGACTTGGAGTACAGGAACTCCGGGTCCTCCAACGAGTTGGCGAGGCTCCACACCGTGAAGCCGTCGTCGCCTGCGCACGCCGCCTTCATGACGTCGCCGAGGATGACACCGGTGTCGTGGCAGTCCCGCCCCCCGGCATCCTCGAAGCGCAGATACGAGGCCGCCGCCGGATTGTCGAGCGGCACCTCGATGATGTCGATCCCTGGGCACGCTTCGCCGGCAGAGTTGTTGTAGATCAGCAATCGGTTGTTGGCGGGATCCGGAACGCCGGTCGCGGTGTGCGAGCCACACTCCGTTTCGACCGACCCGACGAGCACCGGATCTGCGAGATTGCTGACATCGAAGATGTGGAGACCTTCGAACCCAGCCGGAACGATCGTTCCGTCGCAGTTCTGCGCGCCGCTTGCGGGTGAGTTCCAAGAGCGAACCAGGACGTCGTCCCACACGACGACGTCGCCCTGGTTGCCGTTGCACTCCGTGAACGACACGTGCTTGGGGTTCCCCGGCGCCGAGATGTCTCGGATGTTGAAGCCCTGCCAGTTGCCCTGGAAGGCGTAGCTCCCCCAGAAGGCGATATCGGTGTGAATGCTCGTCGGTCCGTAGATCAGACTCGCCGGCTCCTCGATGTGCCCGATCGGGTGGAGGTTCTCGGTCCGCGGATCGTCGTCGTGGCCTGCTCCGGCCGGTGACAGCGGCGAGAGCGCCAGCAGTACCGCCGAGAATGCGGCGACCATCGCCAGTCGTCGTCTGCCATTGTGCATATGAGCCCCCTTCTCTTGTAGGTCCTGTCGTCAACCATACGCATCGGATCGCCACTGGGGAGCCCGCAATCGCCTACCTTTGGGCACATGGCCCGTCTGCGAGCGCGTCTGAGCGCAATCTCGAGAGCACTTCGGACCGATTGGCGCGAGATCGGCGGTCTGGGCCGCACCGCGCTCATCGGCGTTGTCGGCGCCGCGGCCCTGGCGTTCGCCCTCGGATTCTTCATTCCGGCAACGGCGCGCAGCCACCTGCTCGAGGCCCGGGCGGCGCTGGTCGCTGCAGAAGTCGCCGAACTTCCCGATCCCCTCCAGACCCGATCACCCGGCACGGCCGAATACTTCGCGTTCGAGGAAGCCGTCGATCACGAGCTGCTCGGCGGTGAGACGGAGCGGGTGAAGCTCTGGCTCCGCGACGGTACGATCGCGTACTCCGATGCCGCAGTCCTCGTTGGAGGGAAGTTCGACCTGTCCGCCCCGGCGATGCGCGCGTTCGACGGCGAAACCGGGACCCAGATCTCCGATCTCACAGATTCTGCGCATGAGCCCGATCGCGAACTCGGCCGGCTGATCGAGATCTACGTCCCCCTGGTCGACGACCGAGGTGAAGTTGCCGCCGTGTTCGAGATCGAGCAGCGCGTCGACTCGCTTGATGCAGCGATGAGCCGCATCACCCGCAACGTGTGGCTCTCGATCCTCAGCGGAGTCGTGGTGCTGGGCGTGTTCATGGCCGTGCTGTCCGTCGCCCGGGCCCGCGACCTCAACCGGCGACGGCGACAAGCGGAGCGTCTTCTCGGCACCCTCTTCCGTGCGCAAGAGGACGAGCGCCGCCGCATCGTCGGTGCACTCCACGACGACATTGGACAGCCGCTCTACCGGCTCCTCTACGGTTTGGAAGGATCCCGGGCAAAGCTGCCGGACGACGATGCCGTCGCCACCGAGCTCGAGACTTTGGAGGGCGTCGTTCGTGCGATCGATACCACCCTCCGCAGCGAGCTCAGGGCGTTGCAGCCGAGCCTCGCGGCAGACGCCGGTCTCGGTCCGGCCCTCGAGGACATTGCGGCGTCGACTCGCGCCGAGACCGAGTTGGACGTGCACCTCAACCTCACACCCGGCGAGCGTCTGAGCGACGTGAAGCGCACAGCACTCTATCGAGCGGCGCGCGAGGCGGTGATCAACGTGCGCAAACATGCCAACGCGTCCCAGGTGTGGATCGAGGCATGCAGTGACGACGGTCGGGTCGAAGTCATCGTTCGTGACGACGGATCGGGAGGGCATCTCGAGCCGGGACTCGGGCTCACGACGACGCGAGAGCGGCTCGAGGCGCTCGGCGGCGGCCTGCACGTGACGGCGGGACGCACCGGAGGTACGAAGGTGGCGGCGTGGCTGCCGATCGAGGAGGACTCGCAGTGAAAGTGGTCATCGCCGACGATCACAAGGTCGTTCGTGACGGCATCAAGTGGATGCTGTCGGAAGAGCCGCACATCGAGATCGCCGGGGAGGCCGCCAGCGGTCCGGAGCTGCTCTCAATGATCGTCGACACGCCGGTCGACGTCGTACTGCTCGACGTGCGCATGCCGGAGATGACGGGCTTCGAGGTCCTCGAGCAGCTGCGCTCGGCCACTCCCCAAGTTCGGGTCATCATGCTCACCATCCACGAGGAACCGGCCTACGTGCGCCGGGCAATCGAGTTGGGTGCCTCCGGGTACCTGCTCAAGAACACGGGACGCGCCGAGCTCGTCCGGGCGCTCGATACGGTCGCCGAAGGCGGCGCGTATCTCCAGGGCGAGGTGGTCGGGCCGCTGGTCACGACGATCGGAAATCCCGACAGCGGCGAATCCAAGCTGAGCCCTCGTGAAGCACAGGTGCTCCAACTCGTCGCCAACGGTTTCGAGAACAAGCAGGTCGCCACGGAGCTGGGCATCTCAGAAGCAACCGTCAAGACCTACCTTCGCGGCATCTTCGAGCGGCTCGGAGCACAGAGCCGAGCCGAGGCCGTCGCCATCGGGCTCCGTGCCGGGCTGATCGAGTGATCCGCTCCCGTTCCCTGCACACGCGCCGCCGACCCGCGTAGCGTCGGTTCGCTGACGACAAGCGAGTATGCAGCGGCCCTCTCACTCGACGGTCGACGGGCTCTCGTGGGCGGAGCGTCGAAGGGCATCGTGCGCCGTGGCGCCGGCCGCCGAGGGCGCGACGGTGACGCTCCCGCGCCGACCGCACGTCCGCTTCGATCCCCCGGGAGCGGCAGTCCTCCGTCGTCCGCCGGGTCAGTTCTGGCCCTTGGGGATATGGTGCAGCGACGCTTCCTTCTCGACGACGACGGACTCGATACCCCGCCGGCCCAGCGCGACGGCGAGACCCAGACCGACGGGTCCGCCGCCGACGATGGCGACCTGGGTCTGGGCGATGAGCAGGGCTCGTTTCCTTGCGTCACATCACCGTACCGACGCGAGGGCGGCCCGTGGTGAACACCAAGGGGCCCGTCGCCTCCCACCCCGCACCCCGAATCCGCCCGCATCGCCCGACTAGCGTTGGCCGTCAGCCGACGACAGGGAGCACCCGTGCACGCACGCCGCCGCACCACCGGACGGATCGGATAGCGCGATGGTTGGTTTCGCCGTCAAGACGCCGCCGCAGCACGCCAAGTGGGGCGACATGCTCGACACCTGGCGCGCTGCCGACGAGATCGACGTGTTCGACGAGGCGTGGAACTTTGATCACTTCTACCCGCTCACGCCGCCGGCCGACGGGCCCTGCATGGAGGGGTGGACGACGCTCGCCGCATTGACGCAGGCGACCAAACGGATCCGCGTCGGCGCCATGGTCAACGGCATGCACTACCGGCACCCGGCGGTGACGGCCAACATGGCCGCCAGTCTCGACATCATCTCGGGCGGGCGATTCAACCTGGGTCTCGGCGCCGGATGGTTCGAGCCTGAGTCCAACTCGTACGGCATCCCCCTCGGCACGATGAAGCAGCGCATGGACCGCTTCGACGAGGGGGTCGAGGTCGTCGTCAAGCTCCTCACCCAGGAGACCACGACATTCGATGGGGAGTACTACCGACTCGTCGACGCTCGCTGCGAGCCGAAGCCGATCCAGCAGCCGACGCCGCCCATCGTCATCGGCGGCAAGGGGGAGAAGCGGACGCTGCGGACCGTCGCCCGCCATGCCGACTACTGGGATGCGATGTTCCCCGGCGAGCCGGCCGATTGGGTGCGCCTCAACGACATCTTGCTCGGCCACTGCGAGGCGGTGGGGCGTGATCCGGCCGAGATCCGCCGCTCGATCCACTTCCGGTGGGCGCCCGACGACGACCCCCAGGAGCTCGCGGACCGAGCCATGGGGTACGCCGCGGTGGGGGTCGATGTCGTCATCTTCTCGATGCGCGGCCCCTACCTCGCCGGCCTGCTGGAACCCCTCGCCACCGCCCTCACCGCCGCCCGCGGCTGAAGGGCAGCCGCCGAAGGTCCACCCGCAAGATGGCAGTCGAGCGCGCCTTCGCCCGGGCGATAGACTCGCCGCATGGAACGCGAGTTCTGGGCCTTGCCCCTTTCGGTACGGACCTGGCGACGGGCTTGGGCATTCGTCCGGGGGCACTGGTTCATGTCGATCGTACTGACGTTCGGTGGGTTGGCCGCGGGCGCCTATCTGCCAACCTACCCGGACAGCTGGGGCACGATCTGGACCGGGAGCGTCGCAATCATCGGCGGCGCCTTGGCTGCGATTGCCGCGGTGCACCTGTGGATGCTCTTGTCCGAGCCGTTCCTGCGCTTGACCGAAGTGCATGAGCTGCTGGTGGAGGAGCGCAGCGAACCGCCCAAGCTCGACCGATTCATCTCGGACGCTATCGAGACTGCAGAGGCGCTGGATGCGCGCGTACGCGGTGCGGCGACGCCCGAGGAGCTCGACACGGCGAGGCGTGACCTCAGCGGATGGGCGGCCAGTACCCGCGCCGCCCTCGACTACCACGAGCAAGGCTTGGGCGACGCCTTCGTGGATCCGGCGGCCTTGCCGCGTATCGGCACGATGCGGCAGGACGAGCTGGCGACGCTCGCCACTCGTTTGAAGAACGCGCTGACGGCTCTCGGCCCGCTCACCGGCGCAAATCACCGCGCTGCGTCGACCACGGAGCCCACGGACCGATGACGTCCGGCGAGCTCGTCGGCAAAGGCCACCAGGACCTGCGGGACTGGTTGACCGGCCACTGGTGGGCGAAGGGGCCGCCGGTTGCCGTCGTCCAAGGCTTCCCCGGAGTCGGGAAGACAGAGATCGGCCGCCGGGTCCGTGCCGCGATCGGCAGCGACGCGACCCCGATCGTTTCGATCGACATGCCGCCCGGACGTGCCGACCAGACGACCGACCTGCTCCTCACCCTCGGCGGCGCCCTCGACACGTTCCACGGGATCTCGACAGTGGCCGACGCGGTGATGGCCAAGGGCAAAGGCAAAGCGCGCGACCTGATGCATGCCCTCGAGGCGTGCCTGCGGCAGCCGCTGCTCGTCATCATCGACGAGTTCCAGCGAGCCGTGAACCCGACCACGGGCGAACCCAACGATCAGGCGCTCGCCGACCTCGTGCGCCGGGTGGCCGGGAGAACAGAGCTGCCCGGGAAGCTGCTGCTGTTGACGAGCCAGCGCGTGCTCGGCAAACGCTGGTCGGACGGCGCCGCAGTCAGAACTCTCCGGGGGCTGTCGGCGGAGGACGGATCGGGCGCCGTCTACCTCGGCATGCTGCTGCACGATCTGGAACGGGAGGACGAGGTACCGACCGAGGAGCGCGCCGACGTCGCCGCCCATCTCGGGGGGAATCCCCGAGCCATCAAGCTTCTCGTCGCCGCCCTCGAAGCC
>JBFFFX010000147.1:0-6790 GCA_041557775.1 Acidimicrobiia bacterium
AGACCGAGTACGGACCGCTCCTGGCAGGATTCGAGACGTACGCGATGTGCTCGGTCGTCTCCACCCGAGAGGAGAGCTACTCGGCGCTCGTCGCGGCAACCATCGACGAGATCGTGGCCGGCGATATGGATGATCCGCTGCTCTACTTCCGCGGTGGCTACCGGCGATTGGCCGACTGAGATGCGGTACGTGAGCACCCGGGGCGGCATGGATCCGCTCGGGTTCTCCGATGTCCTGCTCCTGGGCCTCGCTCCCGACGGGGGTCTGGTCGTTCCGGAGCACGTGCCGGAGCTGCAGCCCGCCGACCTGGCCGCGTTGCGAGATCGGACGTATCCGCACGTCGCGCTGGCGGTGGCGCAACGATTCATCGACGACATTCCCGACGCCGACCTGCGCCGCCTCGTCGAGACGGCGTACGCGCCCGACGTCTTCACGCACCCTGATGTCGTGTCGCTCGACGAGGTCGAACCGAACCTCTACCTCGCCGGGCTGTCCCACGGGCCGACGCTGGCGTTCAAAGACATGGCGCTCCAGCTCCTGGGGCAACTCTTCGAGTACGAGCTGGGCCGGCGAGACGAGCGCCTCACCGTGCTCGGCGCCACCTCGGGTGACACCGGCTCGTCGGCAGAGCATGCCATGATCGGCAAGCAAAGAGTCGACGTCTTCATGCTGTCGCCGCACGGCCGTACGAGTCCGTTCCAGGCGGCGCAGATGTACACGTTGCGCGAACCCAACATCGTGAACCTCGCCGTCCGGGGCGTGTTCGACGATTGCCAGGACATCGTCAAGGCGGTGAACGCCGACGCGCAGTTCAAGACGGATTTCCGCATCGGCGCCGTCAACTCGATCAACTGGGCGCGCGTCATGGCGCAGATCGTCTACTACGTGTTCGCCTACCTGCGCGTGGCCCCCTCGCCGGGAGAGCCGGTCGACGTCGCCGTGCCGACCGGGAACTTCGGCAACGTCTATGCGGGCTACGTCGCTCGCCGCATGGGGGTTCCGATCGAGCGCTTGATCGTCGCCACCAACGAGAACGACGTTCTCGCCGAGTTCTTCACAACGAGCCGGTATCGGGTGCGCGGTGCAACAGAAGTGGCGGCGACATCGAGCCCGTCGATGGACATCTCCAAGGCGTCGAACTTCGAGCGCTACGTGTACGCCCTCCACGGTGACGATCCGACCGCAACGGCTGCGCTGTTCGCCGGCCTGGGTCCGGGCGGCGGCTTCGACCTCGCCGGTGCGCCGTGGCAGGCAGTCGCCGCCTCCGGCTTCGTCGCGGGAAGCTCGACGCACGCCGACCGGATCGCCACGATTCGCCGGGTGGCGGAGGAGCACGGGCGAATGGTCGATCCCCACACCGCGGACGGGATCAAGGTGGGCCTCGAGCACCGACGGCCCGATGTTCCCCTCATCTGTTTGGAGACGGCGCAGCCGGTGAAGTTCGCCGCCACGATTCGAGAGGCGCTGGGCCGGGATCCGGAGATCCCGGCCCATCTCGCCGACCTGCTGGACCGGCCCCAGCACTACGAGGTCATCGATCCCGACCCGGAGCGGGTGAAGGCGCACATCGCCGCGCACTACGCCGGCACGGGTCGCCCGTAGACTCTCGCCATGTCCTCCGACGCCCCCACCGTGTGGTTGACGACGCTGGGTTGCAGCAAGAACCAGGTCGATTCGGACAAGGTGACGGCGATGCTCGGCGACGCCGGCTACCGCAACGCCGTCTCGCCGTCCGCGGCCGACGTGGTGATGGTCAACACCTGCGCGTTCATCGAGGCCGCCCGGGAGGAGTCTGTCGAGACCATCCTCGAGATGGCCGGTACGAAGCGGGAGGACGCCCGGCTGGTAGTGCTCGGATGTATGGCTCAGCGGTACGAGACCGAGCTGGCGGCGGCGCTGCCCGAGGCCGATGCGGTGATCGGGCTCGATCGCTACACGGAGCTCGTCGATCGGCTCGATGCGATGACCAGCTGGCAGCCCCTGCGGATACGGTCGCCGCGATCGTCACACATGGACATCCTCTATCACGTCAATCGCCCAACGCCGTCGACGCCCTACGCCTACGTGAAGGTCGCCGAGGGGTGTGACAAGCCGTGCACCTTCTGCGCCATCCCGCTCTTCCGCGGCAAGCAGCGGTCCCGACCGCCGGTGAACGTTCGCGACGAGATCGCCGCGCTGGCCGCCGGAGGGGTCGGGGAGATCGTGCTCGTCGCCCAGGACCTGGCCGCGTATGGACGAGACATCGATGCCCCCGGAGGGATCACCGAGTTGGTCCGGTTCGTCTCCGATGTCGCCGGGCTGCGCCGGCTGCGCCTCTACTACCTGTATCCCCGGGAGATCCGCCCGGCGCTCATCGACGAGATGACGGCGAACCCGGTCGTCGCGTCCTACTTCGATCTGTCGCTGCAGCACGCCGTGCCGGGGTTGCTGCGGGCCATGAAGCGACCGGGAAGCGGTGAGAAGCATCTCGAGCTGATCGGGCGGATCCGAGACGCAGATCCGGCGGCTGCCCTGCGGTCGTCGTTCATCGTTGGTTTCCCCGGAGAGACGGACGCCGACGTCGAGGTCCTCGCCGAGTTCCTCGAAGCCGCCCAGCTCGATTGGGCCGGATTCTTCCCATTCTCGCCCGAGGAGGGCACGCCGGCCGCGGAGTTCACCGGTCAGATCGCCGAGGAGGCGAAGTCGGAGCGGCTGCGCTACCTGCAGGCGCTCCAGGACGACATCACGGCCGCCCGCAACGCCGCCCAGGTCGGTCGCACCTTCGACGTGCTCGTCGACCAAGTCGAAGACGGCCGTCCGGTCGGCCGCTCGTATCGGGAAGCACCGGAGATCGACGGGGTGATCCTCCTCGACTCCGGGAGGCCGGGGGAGTGGGTGACGGCCACCATCACGGGCGGCTACGGCACCGATCTGGTCGCAACCGTGCGACGTGGCGGGTGAGTACCGCAATCGCCGCCTCGGTAACCTGCGCGAGGCGCAGAAAGGACGACACGTGACGGATCAGGAGAGCTCGTCGAGCGACAATTGGCTGGCGCGCGCCGAAGAGGCGCTGCAGCGGGCCGGTGAGGCCGCGGCCGAGGCGTGGAAGGCGACCGAGGACGTTCGCGGCCAGGCGTGGGATGCGGCCAAACGCGCCTTCAACCAGGCCGCTGATGCGCTCGATAAAGGTATCGAGGCGGCGAAGTCGGCATGGTCGGAGGCCCCCGGCTCCGATGCGTCCGACGGCGGGGGTGCCGGCGGCGACGACGCACCCGCCTCGGGCGGCGACGACGCACCCGCCGCCGGTTGAGGTGATCGTCGAGACCCTGGCCGTCGGGACCGAGCTGCTGCTCGGTCAGATCGTGAACTCCAACACGGCTGCCATCGGCTCTCGGCTCGCCGATGCGGGGTTCGACCACTACCACCAGACGGTCGTCGGCGACAATGTCGAGCGGATCAGCGGTGCTCTTCGGCACGCCGTGGGCCGGACCGACGCGGTGATCATCACGGGCGGCATCGGTCCCACGCAGGACGATCTGACCCGCGATGCGATGTGCGCCGCCGCCGGGGTCCCGATGCGGTTCAGCGACGAGTACGCCGCCCGCCTGCGACGGTGGTGGGAGCGGCGGGGTCGGCAGATGCCCGAGAGCAATCTGCGGCAAGCCGAATACCCCGATGGCGCCGAGCTCCTCATCAACCCCAAAGGCACGGCGCCGGGGCTCAAGATGCGGATCGGGGACGCCTGGGTGTTCGCGGTCCCGGGGGTTCCGGCCGAGATGCTGGCCCTGCTCGAACGCTACATCCTGCCGTTCCTGCGCGCCGAGGTCGGGGACACCTCGGTGGTCATCAGCCGCCTGATCCGCACATGGGGTGAGTCGGAGTCCCGGGTTGCGGAGATCATGGCCGATCTGTTCGACGGCGGTCGGAACCCGACGATGGCGTTTCTCGCCAGCTCGGGGGAGATCAAGATCCGCCTCACCGCCAAAGCCGCGGACGAGCCGACGGCGCGAGCGCTCATCGCGCCGGTCGAGGACGAAGTGCGCCGCCGCATGGGCTCGCTCGTCTTCGGAGCGGACGATGAGACGGTCGAACGGGTGCTGTTCGACCGGCTGGCGGAGCGCAGCTGGACCCTGGCCACGGCGGAGTCGGCGACCGGCGGGATGATCGCCCAGCGCCTGACTGCGGTCCCGGGTGCGTCGAACGTCTTTGTGGGCTCCGTCGTGGCCTACGCCACGGAGGTCAAGCACGCGATGCTCGCTGTGCCGGAGGAGCTGGTCGCGGCGCACGGTGTCGTGAGTGAGCCCGTCGCCCTGGCGATGGCCGAGGGCGGCGCCGCCCGGTTGGGCGCCGACGTCGTGATCGCCGTGACCGGGTCGGCGGGGCCGGATCCCCTCGAGCGCGGCCCGGGGACGATGGTGATCGCCGTCCGCACACCGGAGGCGGCACACGCCCGCACCTTCGCGATGCCCGGCGACCGCGAGCGCGTGCGCGTCTACACGACCACGGCGGCATTGCAGCTTGCCCGGCTTGCGGCAACGGGGGAGTGGTGGGGAAGCATTCCGGAGCGGTGGAGCGCTCTGCGGCGGAAATGAGCGACCTCGGCACGCAGCGCCTCTTCCTCGCCGTGGCGCTCGACGGCGAGACGCGCGATCTGCTCGCCGCGCATCTGCGTGAACAGGCGCCGCGGCTGCCCGGCCGGATCGCGGCACCGACGAGCTGGCACATCACGCTGCGCTTCCTCGGATCGACGACGCCGCTGCAACGCGACGGCGTCCTGCGATCCATCGACGAGTCGCCACTCCCACCGCCGTTCACCGTCCGGTTCGGCGAGTTCGGAGCGTTTCCGAAGCCGAGGCGTGCCTCGGTTCTGTGGCTCGGATTCGACCGGGGTGTCGACGAACTGGCCGCAATAGCCGACGTGTGCGAGACGGCGGCACGAGCAGAGGGCTTCGCCGCAGAGGAGCGTTCGTTCATCCCGCATCTGACGCTGAGCCGAATCCGCCCGCCGCAGGACGTCACTGCGCTGCTGGGCAGTCTCCCTCCGTTCCCGCTGAAGATGGGAGTAGAGGCGGTCACCCTCTTTCGCTCGCGTCCGGAGCGAGGGGTTGCGGTCTACGACGCCATCGAAACGGTGGATCTCTGACGGCTGCTGCTCCCGAGGGCTCTCCTCCCTTGCTGCGATCCTCGACATCGAACAGATGTTCGCCTAGCATCGTCCGGGAAACCACAGGTATGCAATTCGGCCCGGTAGCGTTCGTGTCGCAGGCACCGGATACCTTCGCCGGGTAGTTCCGATCCAACGCCCCAGGAGGGACCAGTGAGCAAGGACAACATCGACAGGGACAAGACCCTCGAGATGGCGATGTCGCAGATCGAGCGCCAGTTCGGCAAGGGCGCCATCATGAAGCTGAGCGACGACAACATCCGCAACATCGAGGCCATTCCCACCGGCGCCTTGGCCCTCGACCTCGCCCTCGGCATCGGTGGCGTGCCGCGGGGTCGCATCGTCGAGATCTACGGCCCAGAATCCAGCGGCAAGACCACGCTGGCGCTGCACGTGGTCGCCGAGGCACAGCGCAACGGCGGTGTAGCGGCGTTCATCGACGCCGAGCACGCCCTCGACCCCGTCTACGCCAAGGCACTGGGAGTCGACGTCGACGAGCTGCTGATCTCGCAGCCGGACACGGGGGAGCAAGCCCTCGAGATCGCCGACATGCTCATTCGCTCGGGAGCGCTCGACGTGGTCGTCGTCGATTCGGTCGCGGCGCTGGTTCCCCGCGCCGAGCTCGAAGGTGATATGGGCGACACGCACGTCGGCTTGCAGGCCCGTCTCATGTCGCAAGCCCTGCGCAAGCTCGCCGGCACGATCAATCGCTCCGAGACCACGGCCGTCTTCATCAACCAGCTTCGGGAGAAGATCGGCGTGATGTTCGGCTCTCCGGAGACGACTCCGGGCGGTCGGGCGCTCAAGTTCTACTCCAGCGTGAGGATCGATGTCCGCCGCATCGAGGCCATCAAGCAGGGGACCGACAATGTCGGCAACCGGGTACGGGCGAAGATCGTGAAGAACAAGGTGGCGCCACCGTTCCGAGTTGCCGAGTTCGACATCATGTTCGGTGAGGGCATCTCCCGGGAGGGGAGTTTGCTGGACATCGCCGTCGAGCACGGCGTCGTCAAGAAGGCCGGTGCTTGGTACACCTACGACGGTGACCAGCTCGGGCAGGGTCGGGAGCGGGCGAAGCAGTTCCTGCGGGACAACCCCGAGCTGGCGATGCAGCTGCAGGACCAGGTCTTGCGGGCGGTGGGGGTCATCGCCGAGACGGAGGAAGCTTCGGAAGCTGCTGCCGAGCCGGCGGACAGCGAGACCGAGGCCTGAGGCGGACTTCGGTGGACCGGGCCGCCCTTCGGGGGCGGTCCGGCCGGCCGGTTCGACGTTCCAGGATTTCGCGGTTTCGCTATGCGTGGTCCTGGGGTACGATCAGATCACCACACACACAACAACAACTTTGAACATCGATTTTGGGTGCCATGAGACCATGAGGAAGCGTACGAGACGGCGGAGGACGATCCCGAGCGGCTGATCAGCCGTCCGACGTTGCGCAACCGCGCCTCTGTGTGTGTGCCGAGCCAAGAGCGGCTCGGCACGTTGCGTTCACGGCCCCAGGGAACGAGGGCTGATGGAAATGGTCTGGGTGATCACCCCCGCGGTGGTCCTCGCCGTCGGCATCGTGGCGTTTCTCGTGGGGCGCCAGACGTTGTTGAGGCGTCGCGAGCGCGTTGCCGAGTCCGCGCAGGAGCTGTTGGGGGACGC
>JBFFFX010000148.1:0-6790 GCA_041557775.1 Acidimicrobiia bacterium
AACAGCTGTTGGAGGAGGCGGGCAAACTCTACGGCGATATGTATACGAAGTACCGCACGTACCTGGCGGGAGTGCAAGCCCGGCTGAACCAGGCGCGCGTGGTGAAGAAACTGGGGGACCTCGACACCGCCCTCTCGTGCGGTGCGGCGCGATTATCCCCGCCCCTGGTCCGGCCGTGCGTACACTGGCGCCCATGGGATATCCACGAAGGTTGCTCACCGATCACGAGAAGATCATTCGCGAGTTCCGGCCGCATTGGCGGATGCTGTTCGTCCCCGTGTTGTGGGTGCTCGTCGGCATCGTGGCGATCGTGCTCCTCTACCAGTTGATTCCGCCCGACGATGGGACGATCGATCTGATCTCCTCGCTGGTGGTCGTGGCCGCGCTCGTGCCGCTGGCCGTCGTCCCCTTCGTCCAGTGGTGGTTCACGGCGTATGTGCTCACCAACGAGCGCCTCATCACCCGCTCCGGGGTCATCGCCCGGGAAGGCATCGAGATTCCGCTGGAGAACATCAACAACGTGCTGTTCAGCCAGAACGTCATCGAGCGCCTCCTCAAGTCGGGCGATCTCCTCATCGAGTCGGCGGGCGAGAGCGGGCAGAGCCGCTTCGAGAACATCCCGCAGCCCGAGGAGTTCCAGTCGTTGTTGTACCGCACGAGGGAGTCGCGGACTGCGGGCGTGACGACGGCCGTCCAAGAGGATGCCACCCAGAAGCTGCAGCGGCTCGCCCAGTTGCACCGCGAAGGCATCCTCACCGACGAGGAGTTCGCGGCGAAGAAGCAGGCGCTGCTCGACGAGCTCTAGCCGGGTGCGGAACGCTTCGTGGTCGGCGCTCAGGCCGGCGTCAGCCAGCGGATGCCGTAGCCGTCCAGCCGCATCGGGCCGGCGACGGGTTCGTCGCCGAGCCGGTCGATCCACGGACCGCCCGGCATCTCCACCGTTCGCGCCTGCGGGGTGAAGTTGGCGACGACGAGCAGCGTCCCGGCGACGTCCGCCGCGTACACGTGGTCGTCGCCGGCATCCACGGGCTGGTAACGAGACCGGCCCGAGAGCATCGGCAGCCGGCGGCGCACCTCCAAGAAGTGCCGGATTCCATCTCGAATGCGGCCCTCGACCGACCGCGGATCCGTCGCTCTCGCCGTGCGGCGCCAATCGAACGCGGGGCGGTGAATCCACCTGGAGTCGGCCGCCAGCTCCGGTTCGTGGAGGTAGGAGTAGTCGTTGAGCGTTCCCAGCTCGTCGCCGAGGTTGAGGAGCGGGATGCCGGGCGCACCGATCATCACCCCGTGGATCAGCAGGATGCGCCGCACCGCGAGGTCGATCGCGTCGGGGTCGGCGTCGAGCATCGCCCGCTCCAGCCCTGCGAGCGACGCGGTGGTTCCGGACAGGCGCGCATCGCCGGTCGCCGGGTTCACCTGGAACGGCACGCCGCGGGCGAAGCTGCCCGGCTCCGTGCCCGCGTAGAAGCGATTGAGGAAGTCGCGGTGTGCCGCGGGGTCGATCCCGGCGGCGGTCGCATCCTCGTCGGCGAAGCCCCACCCGATGTCGTCGTGGCTCCGCACGTAGTTGACCCACGCGGTGCGGTGCGGGATGGCGAAGCGGTTGCCCATCGACCGGCGCAGCAAGTGCGTGTAGCCGGTCGCCAGCGCCTCCCAGAGCTCCACCATGAACGCCGCGTTGTAGGCGAGCTCGCACTCGCGGCCGGCGGCGGTGTCGTCACCGAGATACGAGCGCACCTCGTCGGGGTGCACGATCGCCTCCGACTTGAACACCATCGCCGGTGCGGCCAGGCGGACGAGCGCGTTCAGCGCCCGAATGATGATGTGGGCAGGAGGCAGACCCTCGCAGCTCGTGCCCGGCTCTTTCCAGATGAACGGCACGGCGTCGAGCCGGAGAACGTCGACACCGACGTTGGCGAGGAACAGCATCTCTTCGAGCATGCGGCGGAACAGCTCCGGGTTCCGGTAGTCGAGGTCCCACTGGTAGTTGTGGAACGTGGACCACACCCAGCGTCCGAGTTCCGGCTCGAAGACGAACGACCCCGGTTTCTCGTCGGGGAAGATGGCGCGCAACCAGGGCTGGAACGCCTCCGTCTCCTCTTTCGACTCGAAGGTCAGGTAGCACGCGAGGTCGTTGCGATTCCCTGCCTTGGCGCCCTGCGCCCACGGGTGGTCGGACGCGGTGTGGTTGAAGACGAAGTCGACGGCGAGCGCCATGCCGGCATCGTGCATGGTTGTGGCGACCCGGCGGAGCTGCGTCATCGAGCCCAGCGGCGGATGGACCCGGCGGTAGTCGGAGATGGCGTACCCGCCGTCGTTGCGACCCGGCGGCCGGGCGAAGATCGGCATGAGGTGGACGAATCCCACCCCCAGCTCCTGGAGGTAGGGCAGCCGTTCGAGCAATCCGTCCAGGTCCCCGCTGAATCGATCGAGGTAGGCCCACGCGCCGATGAGGTCGTGCCGCTGGTACCAGGCGCCGTCCGTCTCGCGCAGGCGATCGCGGGCGCGCAGGTGCGCGGGGCGGTCGGCGAGGGCGTCGATGGTCGTGTCGAAGATCTCCACTGTCGCTGCGGCGAAGTCGTCGCGGCCCCCGTACAGCGATCGCAGGTGCCCGAGTGCCGTCTCGCCGACGCCGGCGAGGCGATCGATGAACTCGTCCGCGTCGTCGAGATGGGCCGCTGCCCGTGCGGCGATCTCGGCAAGCAGCGAGGTAGTGCCCGGCATCGCGAGCAACTTACCCGCGCCCGGGAGCTTCGAATTCGTCCGCTCCACAACGCCGCCAAGTTGCTTGCTTTTGCAAGCGATATGCGTACAATTGTTGCAGAACTGTGATGACCGAATCGCACCTTCCCCCCGATGCTCCCGCCGGCTATCCCGCCGACCTCGAGCGCTGGATCCGGGTGGCCGGCGGCCGCCGGGTGTTCGTGCGTCCCGTGGTTGGCGGCGACGCTCCGGTGCTGGAGCGGGAGCTGGCGCGCGCCGACCTGGAGACGGTGTACCAGCGGTTCTTCCGGGCCCCGGTCAAGCTCGGCTCGGCGCAGATCGAGCGGCTGACCCATCTGGACTACCAGACGAGGCTGGCCCTCGCTGCGTTCACCCCGGACGGGGAGGGCCTCGGCATCGCCCGCTACGAGACGACCGAGCCCGGTGTCGCCGAGATCGCCGTGGTCGTGCGCCGCGATGCGAGGAAGCTCGGCATCGCGTCCCGCCTCCTCGAACTCCTCGAGGAGGCCGCCGCCGCCCGCGGCATCGGACGGCTCACGGCGCTCTACCTCCCCGGCAACGAAGCCATCGCCGGGGTGCTCGCCGGTCGCGGTTTCACGGTGGGCGTTCCGGAGGCGGGCGTCGCTTCGGCCGAGAAGCGCGTGACCGCGGCCTGAGCGCCCCGGCAGCAACGCACCCGGTGGCGACGTTCCCGGAGCTACATTGAACCGTGCGCAGACGAGGGAGAAGCTATGGCCAACGTCGTGAGGGCTGCGATCCTCCAGACCGAGTGGACGGGCGACAAGGATTCCATGATCGCCAAGAACGCCGATTACGCCCGCCGAGCAGCGGAGCAGGGGACCCAGGTCATGTGCTTCCAGGAGCTGTTCTACGGGCCCTACTTCTGCCAGGTCCAGGAGAACGAGCACTTCGACTATGCCGAGCCGATCCCCGACGGGCCGACGACGCAGCTCATGCAGGACCTGGCGCGAGAGACCGAGATGTCGCTCGTCGTGCCGATCTTCGAGAAGGAAGACGACGGCTTCTACTACAACACCGCCGCCGTCATCGATGCCGACGGCACCTACCTCGGCAAGTACCGCAAGCAGCACATCCCGCACGTGAATGGCTTCTGGGAGAAGTTCTACTTCCGGCCCGGCAACGGCGGCTACCCCGTCTTCGACACCCGGAACGCCGGGCGGATCGGCGTCTACATCTGTTACGACCGTCACTTCCCCGAGGGGTGGCGCGCCCTGGGCCTCAAGGGCGCCAAGATCGTCTTCAACCCCTCGGCGACCAGTCGCGGCCTCTCCATGTATCTGTGGAACCTGGAGCAGCCTGCGGCGGCGGTCGCCAACGAGTACTTCATCGGGGCGATCAACCGGGTCGGCACCGAGCCGTACGGCGACAACGACTTCTACGGCTCGTCCTACTTCGTGAACCCGCGCGGGCAGATCGTGGGTGAGGCGGCGTCGGACACCGAGGAGGAATTGGTGGTACGAGACCTCGACCTCGACGAGATCGACGAGGTGCGCAAGACGTGGGCCTTCTACCGGGATCGCCGTCCCGACGCCTACGACGATCTCGTGCGGCCGTGAGCGGCCTGACGCTCGCAACGGCCCAGGAATGGGTCGACGCCTACGTGGCAGCGTGGCGCTCGAACGACCCGGACGAGATCGCGGCCCTCTTCGCGGCCGATGCCACCTACGCCTACTCGCCGTGGAAGGAGCCGCTGCGCGGGGTCGACGCGATCGTCGCCGACTGGCTCGAGTCGCCCGATCCCCCGGACTCGTGGGAGGCGAGTTACACCGCCGCCTACGTCGACGGCGACACCGCGATCTTCAAGGGAGAGACGGTCTATCCGGCGGAGGGTCATCGCTATGCCAACCTGTTCGAGGTTCGCCTCGCGGCGGGGCGCTGCGTGTCGTTTGTCGACTGGCACATGCGGATGCCGATGAGCTGACGCCGCGTCACCTCACGCTGTCTCGTCTCGAACGCGGCAGGCGTTGTGAGACGGGGCACTCGACCAGCTCCGCGACGTGGGTGGCACCCGGCGGGACGGAACCCCGAGAGCCGCTGTCGCTCGATCTGACCGCGCTCCACGCCCTTGCGATTCGGGCGCGCGTCAATCCTCCTGATGCCGCCCCCGGCACGAAAGGGATCGTCGGAGCCGGCGCCGGTCGGCCCCATGTCTCTCGTTGCTGCTGGGAATTGCCGGTCTCCGCTGGTAGCTTTGCGGCGGGCGGGTCGAGGACCTGTCTCGGGCTCTCTGGGGGTACCGCGAGAGCTGGGACATGGGCGATCCACCCCGTGCGGACAATCTGCTCGCCTGTGGAGGTGCGGCCGGTCCGTTCCGGTGGACGCCGGCGGAGAGATAGGTGGCAGCGATGGGCGTGCTGCTGATATCGGGGGACATGGGGACTGTCGACGAGATCGTGCCGTTGCTGGGCGCGCTGAATCCGGCTGCGGTGCATGTGGCTGCCTCGGTCGCCGAGGCGCAAGCGGTGATCCGTACTCACCCGCTCCGGCTGGTCGTCGCCGACGTCCGCACGGGGCTCAGTCCCGATGCGGTTGTCGGCACGTTGCGCGGGCTGTCGCCGGTTCCGGTCGTGATGCTCGGAGGAGACGATCCGGAGCAGGCGGCGCCGTGTCTCGACTCGGGTGCGGACGACTGGATGTGCTGGCCGGGGTCGCCGGCCGAGCTGCTCGCTCGGATGAGGCGTCGCATCCGGCCGGAGGGAAGCGGGCCGCAAGCGGGCGACCGCCAATCCGGATGGCCGGCCGTGCCGGTCGGCGGCGACGCCGTCGATCTGACGGCTCGCGAGTTCGAGCTGCTCCGGTTCCTGGCGGCGTCGCCGGGTACGGTGTTCTCGGTGGACGAGCTGCTCGAGGCGGTGTGGCACTCCTCCCGCCGGTGGCAGGCGGCGAGCACGGTGCGCGAGCACATCTACCGGCTGCGTCAGAAGATCGAAGCCGATCCGAGCGCCCCGACGTGCATCGTCACGGTGCGGGGGCGGGGATATCGGTTCGAGGCGCAAGCAGTCGCGATCTCGTCACGCTGATCGTCATCGGCCTCGGACGCCGGGGACCGCCCTCGCCGTGTGCCGCATCGTTCCGTGGAGCTCGGTGATCGGATGCCGCGCCCGGTGGCTGAGTCGGGCAGTTGCAGGTGGCGGCGGAGAAGGGCGTCGATGAACGCCGAGCGGCTTCCGAATCCCGCCTGGGCGGCTGCGGTCGACTCGGTCGATGAGGTCCGCAGCGTGGTCGAGGAACGACACGGCGAGGATGTCGGTTTGTGACTGGTCGGCGGCGGCGGAGCGCTGCTTCAAAGTCCTCACCACTTCCGCCGACAGCGTGGTGTGGACCCGAACCATGGCGGATGCGTCCGGCCCGGCCCGAGAGCCAGCGCTCCTCCGCTGCGTGCTCGTGGGCCGGCGGCGGGTCACCGGCGCAGCATGCAGAATTGACGTTCAATTGACCTTCTGAGTCGGTCGACCTACGTATCGGTTACCTCCAACTAGGGAATAGGTGGGAAACGCGTGGGATCGACGCACAATCGCAACCGCAGCGGACACGCGCGTCCGTTCTGTCGTCCGCCGGCACACGGTGCCGGCGTTGTCGCGTTCGGAGACCCGCGCAGTCCCATCGGAGCGCGGCGAAGGGAGGCCGGGTGGGGATAGCTCGGTAGGGATAGCTGTTTCGTGGAACCGGATCTGCGGAGATGAAGGGCCGGCGGATTCGGGAGATCAGATGTAGGCGAGCGGTTGTGGACGTTACGAGTCCCACCGCTGAGAGCGGTTTGGGAAACCGCCACACGAAGGGGAAGAACAAGCTATGAGAGCAACAGGCAACGCAAAGAAGCGGAGCAAGAGGCTGGGAGTACTGCTCGGTGTCGTAGGACTGGCAACGATCGGGCTCATCGCCGGCATCGCAATGGCGGGGGGAACGACCTGGGACCTCACCGACAACGGCCCCACCGATTCGGTGACGGTCAACGGCGGTGCGATCTTCGAATACTTCGATACCGTCGAGTCCGACGGTACGGGTGTGCTGCACCCCTACCTTCGGGTCCATGCGACAGGGACTT
>JBFFFX010000149.1:0-6774 GCA_041557775.1 Acidimicrobiia bacterium
CCGGCCGGTGGCGTCGGGGGCGTACAGCCTCGGCGAGGACTACCTGGTGACGATCGAGGCGATGACTTCGTACCTCGACGTCATCGCCCCCGGTGGGATCATGGCGGCGGCGCGCTGGGTGCAAACACCGCCGAGCGAGGAGACCCGGCTTCTCGCCACCGCGGCCGCTGCGGTGCGGGACCGCGGTGGTGACCCGAAAACGGCCATCGTGGCGTTCCGCAGCTACCGCAATGCCGTCGTCCTCGTCAGACCGGATGGCTTCGACGCCGACGACCTGGCAACGATCCGCAGCCTCGCGACCCGCCTCCGCTTCGACCTCATCGCCGCTCCGGATCTCCGGCCCGAGGAGGTCAATCGCTTCAACACCGTTCCCGAGGAGCGCTACTCCACGCTGGCGGCGGCGATCCTCTCCTCCCCCGGCCCGGCCTCGGTCTACGCGGGCTACGAGTTCGACATCGCCCCGGTGACCGACGACCGGCCCTTCTTCGGCCACTACTTCAAGTGGAGCCAAGCCGAGGATGTGTTCGCCGCGCTGGGCCACACCTGGCAGCCCTTCGGCGGCGCCGGGTACTTCGTCTTGCTTGCGCTGCTCGTGCTCTCGGTGGTCGCCGCCGTCGTTCTGATCCTGGCGCCGCTGGCGATTCACCGCCGCAGCGCAGTGCGCACAGCGGCCGGTCTGCGCTGGTGGACCGTCGGCTACTTCGCCTCGTTGGGCCTCGGGTTCCTCCTCGTCGAGATCCCCCTCATCCAGCGCTACATCCTCGTGGTCGGCCGGCCGGCTACGGCGTTTGCGGTGGTTCTGTTCTCGCTGCTCGTCTCGTCGGGCATCGGCAGCCTCCTCTCGCCTCGCATCCCCTGGCGCCGCGGCGCTGCGCTGCTCACGGTCCTCGCCGTGGCCGCTCCCTTCGCCATCGCCGCCCTCACCCCCACGCTGCTCCGGCTCCCCCCGTTCGGCCGCGCCGTCGCCGGCACGCTGCTCCTCGCCCCGCTCGGCCTGCTGATGGGCATCATGTTCCCCCGCGGGGTCGCCCATCTCGAAGCCCGCGCCCCGCATCTCGTGGCCTGGGCCTGGGGCATCAACGGCACGGTCTCGGTCGTCGCTGCAGTGGGTGCGGCGTTGCTTGCCTTGAGCTTCGGCTTCACCGTGGTGATCTCCCTCGGCGCTGCGTGCTACGCCGCCGCGGCGCTTCTGGCGCGACGCCTCAGCCCTCGGCGCGAGTGAACGGCACGAACGACACGTCGCCCAAGCTCTCCCCCACCACCTCGCCCGCATCGTCGAACGTGAACCGCCACAGCGTCTGAACCGCACCGCCCGGACCGACCGGGATCACGAGCGCGGCGTCGGACGCCAGCTGATCGACGAGGGGCTGGGGCACGTGGTCGGGGGCGGCGGTGACGATGATGCCGTCGAAGGGTGCGTGCTCCTCCCAGCCGAAGTAGCCGTCGGCGGTGCGTACCTCGACGGCGTAGCCCAGCTCTGCGAGGACGGCCGAGGACGTCGCGGCCAGCTCAGGGATGATCTCGATGCTGTAGACCTCCATGCCCATCGCAGCAAGCACGGCTGCCTGGTACCCGGATCCGGTACCGATTTCGAGGACGCGGTCACCGGGCTCCAGATCGAGCGCCGCCGACATCATCGCGACGATCACAGGTTGGCTGATCGTCTGGCCGTAGCCAATGGGAAGCGGATGATCGCCGTAGGCGAGGTCGACGAAACGCGAGGGCACGAAGCGATGGCGAGGGACTTCGATCATCGCGTCGATGACCAGGTCATCGACGAGCCCGCGGCCGAAGATCTGGAGCTCGACCATCGCCGTGCGATCCTCGACACGGTCGTCGGCGTCGGTCGCCGGCGCCTCGGTCGTCGGTGCCGGGAGCGTTGTCGCGGTCGTCGCCGGCGCGGCGGTCGTCGCCGGCGCCGGAACACTCGTCGGAGCACTCGTCGGTGCAACGGCGGTGATCGGAGGGAGGGTCGTCTCGGACTCCGCGCTGCACCCGGCGAGGGTGAGCGCGAGCACGACGATCGTCGCCGGCCACCTCACGGGTGGGCACCCCGGGCGTGCATTCGCCCATGGTGCCGCACCCGCCGCCACGCCGTCAGTGCCGGAAGGCACGACTTCATGACCCTACGTGCCGCGCCACGAAGCGAACCACCGCCGTCATCAGCTGCTCGCCGACCAGCAGCGCCTCGTCGTTGTGGTCGGCCCCGGGCACGATGACCAGCTCCTTCGGGGAACCTGCGGCGTCGTAGAGACGGCGACTCTGGACGGTGGGCACGATCGAGTCCGCCGACCCGGCGACGACGAGGACCGGGACGTCGATCGCACCGATGCGGTCGCCGGACGGGAACTCGTCCCAGAGCAGGAGGCCGACCGGCAAGAACGGATAGTGAACGGCCGCCGCATCGGCGAGCGAGGTGAACGGCGACCGCAATACGAGTGCCGCTGGAGGCTCCGCGGTCGCCAGCTCGACCGCGACGGCCGCTCCGAGGGACTCGCCGTAGTACACCACCTCGTGGCCGGGAGCCCGGGCGGCGGCGAAGGCGACCGCGGCGCGGGCATCACGAGCCAGGCCGGCCTCCGTCGGCCGTCCCGGATTGTCGCCGTAGCCCCGGTAGTCGAAGAGCAGCACGCCGTAGCCGGCGCTCGCCAGCCGGGCACCGAGCGGGGCGCGACCCGCTCGGTTTCCGCCGTTGCCGTTGAAGACCACGACGACGGGAGCCTCGGATGACGGGGTGCGATACCAGCCGCCGAGCACGAGGCCGTCGCTCGTCTCGATCTCCACATCCACCCACCCCGGGAGCATCGAGGAGACCTCGGGGACCCCGCCGGCGGGCAGGTAGATCAAGCTGCGCTGAAAGACCCACAGGCCACCGACCAGGACGACCAGCGTCCCGAGGATCCCGAGCATCATCCGTCGCCACCTCACCGTCGTCACCTGCTTCCCAGCCTATGCGCCCGCCCATGCCTGGACACCCGCCTCGCCCGTGCGGCACGCCTGCGCGGATGCGCCGCGTAGCGCCTGACGGCCCCGCCGGCGTCGCTCAGGGCGCTCGGTCACGGCGCTCGGTCGCGGCGCGCAGTCACGGCGATCGGCGGCGGAGTCGCATGCCTTCGAAGAACGCCGGCAGCGTGTGCGAGACGAACCGGGGGGCGTCCATGACGCCGACGGCGGCGATGGTGCCCGCCAGCACTCCCAAGGCGATCGCGTCGCTTCCGGCTGCGAACCAGAGCAACGGACCGTACCCCAGCGCTTGCACGAGCTGGCCGAAAGCGAAATTGCCGGTGAAGAGGTAGATCGCGGCGAACAAGCCGCCGGCGAGCAGCCACGGGAGCGCCGGTACGTGCCCCCCGGCGGCGAGGCCGATCACGATCCCCGCCCCCACTGCGGTGTCGGCTCGCGGGTCCCAGTCGCCGAGACGGGTTCCGGTCGTGCGGCGGGCGAGCCGTCCGTCGAAGAAGTCGGTCCACCATGCGACGGCAACCACGATGGCCGCGGCGCGCCACGCTCCAGAGGCGACGAGGGGAACGACCGCAACGGCGAGGACGAACCGCGAGGCGGTCAGGCCGTCGGCGATCGTGGCTGCGCTCAGCGAAGCGGCCCGCGAGATCATGTTATGAGCGTAGGCCGAGCGCGTCCGCCTGCGGGAAGGTCAGCCCGCCAACTCGCCCCGCACCAGCGCAACGCCGGCGCCGAGCGCCCGCAGCTTCGCCCGCGCCACGTCGCGGCTCAGCGGTACGAGCCCGCAGTTCGTGCAAGGCACGACGTGCTCGACCGGCACGTGCGGGAAGACCCGCTCGAGGGTCGCGGCACCCTCCTCCGGGGTCTCGATCGCGTTGGTGGCGACATCGATGGCCCCGACCATGACGTCCTTGCCCTGCAATAGCCCGAGCAGCTCGACGGGCACGTGGGAGTTCGCCACCTCGATCGAGACCTGGTCGATGGACGAGGCGGCCAGCACGGGGAAGGTCTCCTCGTACTGGCGCCACTCCGACCCGAGCCCACCCTTCCACGAGATGTTCGCCTCGATGCCGTAGCCGTAACAGATGTGGACCGCCGTCTTGCACTCGAGCCCCTCGGCGGCCCGCTCCAGCGCCGCGATCCCCCACGTCTTCACGTCCTCCATGTAGACGTTGAACGCCGGCTCGTCGAACTGGATCACGCTCACACCGGCAGCGGCGAGCTCGCGCGCTTCGCCGTTCAGGATCTCGGCGAACGCCATCGCCAGCGCCGCCCGGTCTCCATAGTGCTCGTCGGCGAGCGTGTCGGCCATCGTCATCGGACCGGGGAGCTGGTACTTCACCGGCCGGGTGGTCTCGCCCACCAAGAATCGGGCGTCGTCGACGTAGACCGGCCGCGGGCGCGACACGGGTCCGACCACCCGGGGGACCGAAGCTTCGTAGCGCTGACGGATCTTCACCGTGGCGCGATGCGCGAAGTCGACGCCTTCGAGCGCGTCGATGAACGTCGTGACGAAATGCTGCCGTGTCTGCTCGCCGTCGGTCACGATGTCGATGCCGGCCTCCTCCTGTTCGCGCAGCGCAAGGCGAACGGCGTCCTGCTTCCCGTCGATCAGCGCTTGCCCTTCGAGCAGCCACGGCGCCCAGAGTTGCTCGGGCGGAGCGAGCCAGCTCGGCTTGGGCAGGCTTCCGGAGATCGTTGTCGGCAGGAGCACGGACATGAGCGACACCTCGGTGAAGCGGGGACCGCGAGCCTACCGGCCTCTCATGGCCCAACGGGAGCCGGGACGGATTCGCCGACGCCCGCGCCGGCGAAAGCGACCGTGCGACCGACGCAACACGGTACCGTGCGCCGGAGCGAGCCACGGGACCACGGTGACCACGCCGGCAGCGAAGATCGCATTCATCGGATCGCACTCGGTGCGCAAGACCAACGCCGTCCACTCGTTCGCGGGCGCAGTCGGCCGCAGCGGCAGGAGCGTCGAGGTCGGCCGCGAGGTGATCCGCTTCAATCCACTCGGCCTCAACGAGGGCGCAACCCCGGAGGCCCAGCTGTGGGTGATCATGGCGCAGATCCAGCAGGAGCTCGAACTGCGCCACCGTGCCGACGTGCTCGTCACCGATCGTGCCGTGATCGACAACTTCGCGTACTTCCTCAGGGTCACCCGCGGCGAGGATCCCTTCGACGTCAAGCCGCTGGTCAAGAAGTGGTGCGAAACCTACGACCTGCTGGTCCGCCTGCTGCCCGACATCCCGCTGCGAGCCGACGGCGTGCGGAGCACGAACGAGAAGTTTCGCAACGAAATCGAGACGATCCTCGACTGCATCCTCCCTCAGTATGTGCCCGCCGAACGCCTGCTGACACTCAACGCCTCGGAAGTGACCGAGAGCTTCGACTGGGCAGGCCTCGTCGAACGCCTGGTCGGCCCGCCCCCAGCCGGCGAGCATCCTGAGCCGAAGAGCGTCCGGCTACAACCGTCACTCTGGGACTGAGCCGATCCCACCGGCGGCGGGCAGCGTCGCCGGGCACGGACCCTGTCTCCCGGCGGCTTGGACGCGTGCGCCGCTCGACCCCCGCTGTTCGGCGCGACCCTGGGGACTTTCGGCCATGTTTCCCGTCCCCGGCTCCGTGATATCACCGTCCCAGACCTCGATGACAGGAGGCAGACATGCTCGCGACCGTGGTGGAGTTCCAGGTCGATGTCGTCGACGGCGAAGGCATCCCCGTCCCGGGGCTCGAGGTCGGTGCCCGGTATCACTACCGGAACAGTCCGTCGACGTGGGATTGCGCCACGACCGACGGCGATGGCGTCGCCAGATTCACCGACGAGCACGCGGAGATGCCGTTCGAAGTGGCACTGTTCGTCGGCGATGAGCAATGCGGAACGTATCCGCTCACGAACCACGCCCACTTGACGCTGGAGATGTAGCTTCGGTGCCCGGCCCGTCCGGCACCGCCGGGTCGTCCACCGCCGACGTGGCGGTGGCGAGGGTGACGCGTCGCTATCGGGCGCTCCGTGACGATGACGGCGCCGACCCGCACGATTGGGCGTTCGCCTGGCGCACCGAACTGAACCGCGGCGGGTTCCGCGCCGTCGACTTCCTGCTGGACGAGATCGTGCACCCGGGGAAGTGCATCGGGTGTGCCTCTTGCCTCACGATCTGCCCGGTCGACGTGTTCGACTTCATCGACGAACGCCCTGCCGACACTCGCACCGACGCCTGCGTCCAATGCGTGCTCTGCGCCGACGTCTGCCCTGTCTTGCGACCCGCGGATGCCGACCTCACCGAGCTGCTCGACTTCCGCCACCCCGCAACCGGCGAGGTCTTCGGTCGCGCCGGCTACGGCGTGTACGCCCGCACCACGGATCCCGAGATCGCGGCGCGCGCCCAGGATGGGGGCGTCGTCTCGACGATCATCGTCAATGAGATCGAGAGCGGCAGCATCGCTGGTGCGGTGCTCGGCGACGTGACGCAGGAGAACCGGCAGATCGGCCGTCACCGTCTCGCCACCACACGTGGCGACGTACTGGCGTGCGCCGCCTCGCGGTACACCTACTCCCCCAACACGCTTGCGCTGCGCGAGGCAATGGAACGCGATGTGCGCCCCCTCGCCGTTGTCGGCGTGCCCTGTCAGGTCGACGGGGTGCGCTACCAGCAACACTCCGGCATCCGCCTCTCGATGGCGGACTGGTACCGCGAGCACGTGAAGCTCGTCATCGGGCTATTCTGTTCGGAGAGTTTCACGCACGAGAGCCTGGAACGACTCGGCGAGATGATCGACGCCGAGCCCGCCCGCATCGAGAACATCAAC
>JBFFFX010000150.1:0-6690 GCA_041557775.1 Acidimicrobiia bacterium
CGGTTCGCGCTTTTTCACCAACATTCCGCGAACTCGACCGACCCGCGCGACAAACAACTTGATACGCAAACCCCCTGGAGGTTGGTATGCAGTTGCGCGGTCGGGCGCCCTATCTGCGCGTCCTCATTCTGTCCGTCGTCAGTACGGTTGCGGTTCTGGCTGCCGTCGCTCCGGCAAGCGCGGATCGTGAGGCGCAGTCCACGTCGGCCGGCGAGCACTGCGTGGCCGCGGTCACTTCGCAACGCAGCGACGGCGAGCTCGTGCTCGGTCGAGAGACGTGCTACTCGACCTTTGCCGAGGCCATGCAGGATGTCACCGCCGGCACGGTGGCCGTGCCCAAGGACCTCGACGTGACCGATGCGATGGGCGATCCGTTCTTGGTGCAGCTCGCGGCGAGGTTCACGCTCGGGATCCACTACGACGGGTATTACGGCACGGGCTCGTCGATCACCATCGTGGGCTCGAGTTGCACCGGGGGTTACTGGAACGCATCGAGCTGGTGGAAGAACCGGATCAACTCGTCCTACAACGGCTGCTACCACCTCCGCCACTACGACAACCCGAGCAAGTCCGGGGCATCGTTCAACACGTACGGCGGCGGCCAGATCGACAACCTGAGCTGGTTCGCCAACCGCACCGAATCGGTGGCCTACTACGCCTGGTAGGAGGATCGGCAGTGACCCGCGGGGCCATGCGCGGCGCGCCTATCCAGCCAACTCAGGTAGCGTCGGCCCGCCGTGGTAGGTGATCAAACCGACGCGGATGTCATTGCGGCATCGCTGGAAGATGGTTCGGTTTTCGAGACCATCTACGAGCGGTATTACGAGGACATCTACCGCTACGTGGCGAGGCGGATTGGTCGCGACGTGGCGGGTGACGTCGCGTCCGATGTGTTCCTCGCCGCGTTCGCGGCGCGGCGACGGTACGACCTGCAGCGACCGGCGTGCCGGCCCTGGCTCTACGGCATTGCGTCGAACAAGGTGCGCGACCATCTCCGGCGCCGCAAGCGGCGTCAGCGTGCGTACCTTCACGCTGCGGTGGTCGAGTCGGCGTCGGAGACCCCGATCGCCGACGCCGAGGATCGCGCGGGTGCGGCGCTGCTGGTGCCGCACCTCGATCGTGCGTTGCGCAAACTCAACGACGGTGATCGCGAGGCGCTGCTGCTCTATGCGCTCGGCGGCCTGAGCTATGAGGAGGTGGCCGCCGCACTGGAGATTCCCATCGGGACCGTGCGCTCCCGGCTGGCGCGGGCTCGCCGGAGAATGCAAGAACTCGTACCGGCTGATCGGCAAACAAGAGGTGGGGAGTAGAGATGATCGAGGTGATGCGCGGTGACGCTTGAAGCGCACCCGGTAGACATACTGCTGCGGGCGGCGACCGGTGATCCGAGGCCTTCCCCCGCCGATGTGGTGAGGGGCCGCCGGATGTTGGCCTCCGCTATCGCTGCGGAGGCCGGACTGCCAACTCCGGTGACCGGCCCCGTGGCTCCGGCCGTGCGGTGGTGGTGGAGACCGGTGACGCTGGCGACCGCTGCGCTCGCTCTCGTGTTCGCCGTCGTTGCGGTGACCGGTCTGCTGCGCCCGCAGCCGGTCACCGCACTCGGCGATCTCGCCCGTGTGGCGGAGCAGACCACCCCGCCGGCGGCACGCGGAGGCGAGCTCGTCTATTCACGCACGCAGGAACGTGCGTTGGTGGTTGTGTCCGGCGAGGACCTCGGTCTTGCCGATCGTGAATCTGCAGCCTTCCTGTCGCCCATCGTCCGCGAGCGGTGGGCGGCGCCTGATGGCCAGATACGGGAGGTCGTGTCCGTTGGCGAGCCCGAGTTCTTCGACGAGGAGGCGGAGGCGGCCTATCGCACCGGGGATCTCGCGATCTTCGACGGCGTCGGCGAGGTGTTCGTCAGCGACTTCACGGCGGAGACGACGGACCTCGAAGCGCGCAACTGGCCCACGGAACCGGCCGCCCTCGTCGCGGCGATGCAGGCGTACGTGTCGGGGCAGGGGAGCGGCATCACCCAGGACGCCGCGGTCGTCGAGCTGGCGGCCGATCTTCTCCGCGTGTCGACGGCGACCCCCGAATTGCGGGGGGCCGTCCTTCGCGCCCTCGACCGTGCCGGCGTCGACGTCGCCGAGCGCGCCGGGGCTGAGGGGGTCATCGTGCGCGTCCAGTATGTCGATCAGGTGCAGACCCTGCTCGAGTTGGAGTTCGATGCCGACGCGAACTTGGTTCTGGAGCGGGTCACCTGGCTCGAAGCGTTTCCCCTCGCGGGGACTCCGGCGGGTGTGATCTTGCAGGAGTCGGTATATACCCCGGCCCGGGTCGTCGACTCGTACGACGGGCCGTAGTCCCTTCTCAGGCCTCAGCGACGAGGCGACGCACCGTGTCGGCGATCGACCCGGCGTCCAACCCGAGCTCCTCGAGGATCTTGGACTGATTGCCGAAACGCAGGAAGCGGTCCGGGATCGCGAGCGTCCGTACCTTCCCGGCCAGCCCGTCGGCGGAAAGGGACTCCAGAACACCGGCGCCGAACCCGCCGGTGCGGACGTTGTCCTCGATGGTCACGACGAGGTCGTGGCGGGCTGCCCAGTTGGCGAGCCGCGGGTCCATGGGCTTGACCCACCGAGCGTTCACCACGGTGGTCGAAATGCCCGCCTCGCTCAGGCTGGCGGCCGCCTTTGCTGCCGCTTCCACCGGCTTGCCGGCGGCGAGGAGCAGGACGTCCTCCCCTTGCGTGACGATCTCCCACTCACCGAACGGTGTCGGGGCGAGGGGCATGTCGGGAAGCGTGGCCGCGCTGCCTTTGGGGAAGCGGATGGCGACGGGTCCGTCGTGGTCGAGTGCCGATTCCAGGAGCGCGCACAGCTCCATCTCGTTGGCAGGCGCCGCTATCGCCAGTCCGGGGACCATGCGGAGATATGAGAGGTCGAAGACGCCGTGGTGCGAGGCGCCGTCGGGGCCGGTCACGCCGGCGCGGTCGAGGACGAAGGTCACCGGCAGGCGGTGCATCGCCACGTCGAGCATGACCTGGT
This sequence comes from Acidimicrobiia bacterium, assembly GCA_041557775.1. Classification (GTDB taxonomy): domain Bacteria; phylum Actinomycetota; class Acidimicrobiia; order Spongiisociales; family UBA5794; genus DATHZQ01. The sequence goes on from JBFFFX010000150.1 coordinate 3,030, forward strand.
CGAAGGCACGCTGGAGGAAGCTCGAGTAGATACACACGACGGGACGCCGCCCGCCCATCGCGAGCCCGGCCGCGAACGTCACTGCGTGCTGTTCAGAGATCCCAACGTCGTAGACGCGGTCGGAATGTCGCGCCGCCATGGGGCTGAGCCCCGTCGATGACTCCATTGCGGCCGTGACGGCCACGACTTCCGGCCGCCGGTCGGCGGCATCGGCGAGGGCGGCGGCGAATACGTCCGTGTACGAGAGCTGGCTGAGCATGGGCTCGCCGGTGGCGATGTCGAACTTGCCCACACCGTGCAGCTTGTCCTTCTCGTCCTCGATCGCCGGTCGATACCCGCGGCCCTTCTCGGTCACGACATGGATGACCACCGGTTCGCGGAGCTCCTTGGCGCGCTCGAGCGTCTCCTCGAGCAGCTCGATGTCGTGGCCGTCGATCGGGCCCGTGTACTTGAGCTCGAGGACGTCGAAGAAGGTCGACGGCTGGAGCATCTGCTTGACGCTCTCTTTGAGACGACGGGCGGTTTCGTCGGCTTGCTCCCCGAGCCAGGGGAGGTGGCGCAAACCGGAGCCGATGGCCTTCTTCGTCGACTCGTAGTGGCGGTCGACGCGGAGCAGCGAGAGGTGGCGGGCGAGCCCGCCGACCGTGGGTGCATAGGAGCGGCCGTTGTCGTTGAGGATCACGATCAGCCGTTCGGGCCGAACTTGGGCGATGTGGTTCAGCGCTTCGTACGCCATTCCCCCGGTGAGCGCGCCGTCGCCGATGACTGCGACCGTGTGCCCGTCTCGACCGCTGAGCGCCATGCCGAGCGCGTAGCTGAGGGACGTCGACGCATGGCTGTTCTCGACCCAGTCGTGCTCGCTCTCCTCGCGGCTCGGGTAGCCGGAGAGACCGAAGTCGCGGCGAAGTTCCGGGAAGCGGTCGGCACGTCCGGTCAGGATCTTGTGGACGTAGGCCTGGTGCCCGACGTCCCAGATCAGCGCGTCCCGCGGGCTGTCGAACTGGCGGTGAAGCGCGATCGACAGCTCGACGACCCCGAGATTGGGGGACAGGTGGCCTCCGGTCTCGGACATGATCGTCACGAGGTAGTCGCGAATCTCGGCGGCGAGCTCGTACAGCTCCTCGGTGCTGGTGTCGGCGAGGTCGCCGGGAAGGTCGAGCCGCGTCAGGCGCTCGGAAAGACTGTGCTGTTTCGGGGGCACCGAAGGCTCCTCAGAGATGATTCAGGAAGCACTCATCTTTCCATAGGTGGCCCCACTAGGTCGAGTTGGGACGCGCGCAATGGAGCGCCGCGAAGGGCGCTCCATCGCACGCACACCTGATGCGTTCAGGCGTTGGTGGTTGCTCCGTTCCCACCCGGGCCGGCGCCGGACTCGTGCCCGGGGCCGAACCCGCGCCCGGGGCGGAAGCCTCGGCCCTCGGGCAGATCACCGGCGATGAGGTCGTCGATCCGGTCTTGGATCTCGGCGAGCTTCTCATCCGCTTCTGCCTGGGTCAGGTGGCCGTCGGCGACGGCGCGTTCGAGCCGTTCGACGATCGGCGCCGTCATCTCGGCGGCCAGATCTTCCACGGGCACGCCCTGTTCGGCAGCGATCTCTGCCAGCGTGGCGCCGGCTCGGAGCCGGTCCATCAACTCTGGTCCGTCCAGTCCGAGCCGGTCGGCGACTGCACCGCCCAGCTTGGCGGCGACATGCCTGCGGTGGCCGTGGTGCCGGCGCAAGTCGATCTCGCCGTTCACCAGGGCGGTGATCCGCTCTTCGATGCCGGCGAGCCTCTCGTCGGCCTCCTCCTGGGTGAAGCGTTCGTTGTCAACGGCATCGGTGAGCCGCTCCTCGGCCTTGCTCACCAGTGCGTCGATGACGTCGTCGATCGCCACGCCCTGTTCAGCAGCGATGTCGGCGACCGTCTCGCCGCCGTGGAGGCGCTCGTGTAGCTCCGCGAGGTCCAGGCCGAGCGCGTCGGCGAGGGTGGCGGCGCCGGCGTGCCGCTTGTGCTGCCGCTCCGGTGTCGCGAACGTCGCGCCGTCTTCGACGCCGGGGGCGTCATCCTGTGCCACTGCGGGAACGGCGACGAGGGCGGCACCGGTGGCCAGTGCGGCCACTGCGATGGTCTTCTTCAGCTTCATCCCTGGCTCCTTTCGTGAGGGCAAGCCTGTGGGCTGATGGGCTCACGTTCTCGGACCGGCATGAAGGCGCGCTGAGTCGAACCTGAAGGTTGCCTGTGAGAGTCTGAGAACCGCTTCATTTCGGTGCCGCGGGCGACGGGGTCGCACCGTGGCCGGTTCGCCCTGGCGCCAGGGTCCACATCGACCCGTCCGTCGTCTCGCCCCTCGTTCCTAAAATCCGAGCCGCAAGCCGGAAGGGTCGGATGATCGAGAGCGCGTGGACGTTGCCGCGCGGGGTCGTGTCGGTGCGCGTTCGGTGCTGCCCAGCGTTCTCCATGCAGTCGCATCGGTGGCTTCGTGCTGCCGCCGGTGCGCGTGCCTGCGATGCCTGGCGACGTCGTCGTGCCTGACGGCTATGAGTTCGACCGTGCCACGGCCGTCGAGCAGACCGCGGCGGCGGCGTGGCGGGCAACGATCGCCGCCGGCTGGGACGTCGGCGGCATCGCCAACGGCGGCTACCTGATGGCGCTCATCGCCAGGGCGATCGGTCCGCTCACCGGGCACCCGGATCCGGTCACGGTCACCGTGCACTACACGGCTCCGGTGCGGTCGGGGCCGGTGGAGATCGAAGGCCAACTGTTGCGCAAGGGGCGCCGTCTGGGTACGGCGCGGGGCGAGTTGCGCCAGGACGGCCGAGTCGTCGCCTACGCCCTCGGCACCTTCGGCGATCTGACCATGGCGGGAGAGGGGCTGCGCCACGAGGCCGGTTTGCCTGAGTTGCCTGCGGTCGACCGGTGCGTCCGGCACACGGATGGCCCGGAGGCGTTTGCGCCGCCGATTGCCGACAAGGTCGAACTCCGTCTGGATCCGGCTCACGTCGGGTTTGCGACTGGCGAGCCCCATGGCACGGCCGAGATCGCCGGTTGGGCGCGGTTCGTCGATGGCCGGCCGATGGACACCCTCGGTGCGCTGCTCGTTGCCGACGCTTTCCCGCCTCCGGTGTTCAATGCCGGGCTTCCCATCGCCTGGGTGCCGACGATCGAGCTGACGGTTCACGTCCACAAGCGGCCCGTCCCGGGTTGGATCGGTGCCGCGTTCCGCACCGATCACATCAACGCCGGCTTCCTCGAGGAGGACGGCATCTTGTGGGACGAGAGCCGCGAGGTCGTCGCCCTCAGCCGCCAGATCGCGGCGGTGCCGACTGGCACGGGCGGGGCGAGTGCGAGCTAGTCGACCTCGACGACCATGTCGGTGACGTCGCCCTCGAACCCGGGAACGACCATGGGCATTCCCGAGTCGACCTCGACGACCATGTCGGTGACGTCGCCCTCGAACCCGGGAACGACCATGGGCATTCCCGAGTCGACCTCGACGACCGTCTCGGTGATGTCGCCCTCGAACCCGGGAACGGCCATTCCACTGCCGGCTTCGATGCCACCATCGATCGGGGCTTCGTCGGCGTCGTCCACGAACGGGGTGACCGGCTCATCGTCGATGAACGGCACCTGATCTGCGGAGTCTGGTTCTTCGATGCCTTGTGGGGCGAGCGGGGTGAGTC
>JBFFFX010000151.1:0-6685 GCA_041557775.1 Acidimicrobiia bacterium
CCCCGCTCAGCCACGGCTCTCTGCCTTCCCTCCGCGCGCCTCTACAGGACAGAAGCGCCCCGAGCCCACAGCGGGAGCTCGTCTCGATGAGCAGGCGTCTCCGGTGGACCGGGAGACGGATCACCTCCCGCGCCGACATCGGCCGACGTGCCCGACGATCCCGCTGCGAGCCGCTCGCCACCAATGTTGCCACGCGGTTCTATCAACGTCTAGCGTTTTCGTCGAGATTTGCTTGTGGAGCGGTCAGTCGCGCGTCGCCAGGTCGCGGAACTCGTCGGGGACGCCGCGGCGTCTCGGATCGAGCAGCAGGGAGGCGCGCCCCACCGCCTTCTTGCCGAAGCGCGCCCGCAAGGCATCAACCGCGTCGTCGAGCTGATGGCGAGACTGGTCCTCCTGCGACCCGGCGTGTACCAGGTCGCCGCCCAACAGCTGGCCGAACGGCAGCTCCAGCTGGAGGTGGGGTGCGGTCACGAGGTTGGAGGTCGCGATGCCGATCAGGTTCACGTCGCGCTCACCCGCCTCTCCGACTCCGGCGTCGGCCAGGTGCGAGGCGATCTCGACGAGCGCCGGCGTGGTCGCCACCGGCGCCCGCAGGGTCGTGCTCCGCGTCACCGACGACAGATCGTCGAAGCGGACCCGCACGGTCACCGTCCGCGCCGCCCGGCTCTTCTTGCGCAGCCGGCCCCCGACCCGTTCGGCGAGGTCGACGATCACCTTGCGGCGCCGGCCCGCATCGCGGCCGCCGCCGCCGAACGACGACTGCGCCCCGACGGACTTCGCCCGGTGGTGGGTCTCGACCATGCGCGGATCTCGGTTCCACGCCAGCGCGTGGAGATGGGCGCCGGCCCCTGGCCCGATCCGCCGCTCGAGGACCTTGGGGTCGGTGTGGGCCAACTCCCCGACGGTGGCGATGCCGATGTCGTGCAGCTTCCGCTCGGTCACCGGACCCACACCCCAGATGTACGCCACCGGCAATGCATGGAGGAAGGCGATCTCGTCGTCGGGATCGACGAAGCACATCCCATCCGGCTTGGCGACGCGACTGGCGACCTTGGCGAGGAACTTCGTGCGCGCCACGCCAACCGAGACGACGAGGCCGGTCTCCTCCTTGACCTCCCGCCGCAGCCGGGCCGCGATCTCCGGCGGCGCGCCGAACAGGTGCATCGCCCCGGAAACGTCGAGGAACGCCTCGTCGATGGAGATCTGCTGCACCAGCGGCGTGAAGCGCTCACACACCTCGAACACCTCGTCCGACAGCTCGGCGTAGTCGCCGAAGCTGCCGCTGACCACGATGAGGCGGGGGCAGAGCTCGCGAGCGCGGCGCAGCGGCATCGCCGACCGCACGCCGAACTGCCGCGCCTCGTAGCTCGCCGCCAGCACGACACCGCCGCCGACGGCGATCGGCTTGCCCCGCAGCTCGGGGTGCTTCAGTTGCTCGACCGATGCGTAGAACGCATCGAGATCGACGTGGAGTATCGGAGCGTCACGAGCGGCCATCCACCACCCCCCGCTGCGGCGTACAGTGGGTAGCCGTACGCAGCAGAGGAGCCCCATGGATATCGGCGACCGCATCACAGACTTCGCCGCCCCCGACCAAACCGGCCGTGAGGTGAAGCTGTCCGAGTTGCTGCAGCAGGGCCCCGTGGTGCTGTTCTTCTACCCCAAGGCGTTCACCGCGGGCTGCACCGCCGAGTCGTGCTACTTCCGCGACCTGTCCGGCGAGTTCGCAGCCGTCGGCGCCCAACCGGTGGGCGTGAGCGTCGACTCGGTCGAGCGCCAGGCCGCGTTCGACGACAAGCACTCGCTCGGCTTCCCGCTGCTCTCCGACCCCGATCGGCGAATCGCCAAGCAGTTCGGCGTCAAGCGGCCGGGCCCGCTGTTCAACCGCCGCAAGACCTTCGTCATCGACACCGACGGCACGGTCCTGCTGGCCATCGCCAGCGAGATGAACATGGAGCAGCACGCCGACGCTGCGCTGGCGGCCCTGCGCAGCCGGGCCGCCTGAGGCTCCGGCGCGCATCCTGGTCACGACGGCCGCCTCAGCCGAAGAGGTCGTCGAGCAGCGCATCCACCGGATCCGCACCTCCGGCGGTCACCGCAGCAACCTCGTCCGGCGCGTCCGCTGCAGCGGCCACCTCGGGGCTGAAGTGCTCGGTGACCGACGACAGGAACCGGCTCAGCGGGGCATACGAGTGACGATCGTCGCCGCCGAAGCGGCGGTGATAGAAGCGCTGCGGGAACGAGACGTGGAGATGGTCCTTCGCCCGGGTCAACGCTACGTACAGCAGCCGCCGCTCCTCCTCCACCCCACCCGGCTCGCCGAGCGCCATGTCCGAGGGAATGTTGCCGTCGGCGGCGTGGATCACGAACACGGCGCGCCACTCACCACCTTTCGCCGAGTGGATCGTCGACAGCACCAGATAGTCGTCGTCGAGGTGCGGGGGACCGGCGAGATCAGCGGTCGACACAGGCGGGTCCAGCGTGAGCTCGGTGAGGAACCGGCTGCGCGTACGGTACTGCCCGGCCAGAGATCCGAGTTGCTCGATGTCGCCGAGGCGCGCCGCGGCATCGTCGTAGTTGCGCTCGAACACCATCGCACAGAACGGCAGCAGCCGGTCGATCTGCTCGGCCGGACTCGGCTCCCGATCGGTGGTCCCGCGGGCATCGCGCAGCGCGTGCTGCAGCTCCGCCAGCGGCTGTACCGCATCGGGACTGACGGTCGGCCGGAGTGAGCAGAACGCCGTCAGCGCATCGAAACCGTCCTCGGCCACCCGCTCGGCGACTTGTCCGAGCAACCGCATCGCCGTGGCCGGACCGATCCCCGGGATGGCCTGGAGCGCCCGGTGCCACGCCAGCTCGTCGCGCGGGTTGTCCAGTATCCGAAGCAGCGCCATCAGGTCCTTGACGTGTGCCGCTTCGAGGAACTTCAACCCGCCGTACTTGACGAAGGGGATGTTGCGCCGCGCCAGCTCCAGCTCCAGACCGTCCGAGTGATGCCCGGTGCGGAACAGCACGGCCTGGTCTCGCAACGGAATGCCCGCCTCGCGATGGGCCAGGACCTGGTCGCAGACGAAGTCGGCCTGCGTCGACTCGTCGAAGCACGTGACGAGATCCGGCGCTGGACCCTCGGGACGGTCGGAGCGCAGCCGCTTCGGGTACAGCTCCTTCGACTGGGCGATGACCGCGTTGGCGGCTGCCAGGATCTGTGGCGTCGATCGGTAGTTCTCCTCGAGGGCCACCACCGACGCACCGGGGTAGTCGTCGGGGAAGCGCCGAATGTTCTCGATCGAGGCCGCCCGGAATGCGTAGATCGCTTGGGCGTCGTCGCCGACCACGGTGAGGTTCCCGTCGCGGCCGCAGAGCGCCGTGAGGATGTCGCCCTGAATCCGGTTGGTGTCCTGGAACTCGTCCACGAGGACGTGGTCGAACATCGCCTTGACGGCCTCTGCCGCGGGACTCTCGACGAGCGCCCGCCAGTAGAGCAGCAAGTCGTCGTAGTCGAGGACGCTGTGCTCGCGCTTGCGCGCCCGGTACGCCTTGAAGATCGCCCGCAGCGCGTCGCCGTGGTCCTGGCACCAGGGGAACCGCTCCCGGACGACGCCGTCCAGCTTCGCCTGCTCGTTCACCGTCCGCGAGTAGATGGCGGCGATCGTCTCTTTGCGCGGGAAGCGGGTCTTGCCCTCGGCCAATCCCAACTCGGTGCGCAGCACACCGAACAGCGACTCGGCATCGGCCTGATCGAGCACGGTGTAGCTCGCCTCGAGACCCACGGCAGGGGCGTGGCGGCGCAGCAGGCGATTGGCGATGGAGTGGAACGTCCCGCCCCAGACTCGCCCGGTGGATCGGTCGGCGATCAGCGCACCGGCTCGGCGCACCATCTCGGCGGCGGCGCGCCGGGTGAACGTCAGCAGAAGGATCCGGTCGGCGGGCGTGCCCTGCTCGATCAGCCACGCGACCCGGCTGGCGAGGGTCCGGGTCTTGCCGCTGCCCGCCCCTGCGATCACGAGGAGCGGCCCGTCACCGTGTGTGACGGCCCGAGCCTGCTCCGGGTTGAGCTCGGCCAGCCACGCCGGTGCGTCGAGATCCTGGGCGAACATGTGTTCGATTGTAGCCGGACGCACCGCGACCGCAACGACCTTCGTCGCTACGGCTGATATTGCTCGCGCAGCTCCGTCGCCATGCCCCCGGCGATCGTGATCCACACGGCCGGCTGGAAGTCACGGCCTTCGCGCATGACGAGCCAGTCGCCGTAGGACACGGTCTGCTCGGTGGCGGGATCGCCGGGGTTCGGCATCCACGCCACCTGGCTGCCGACGGCCACGGCGATGGTGCGCAACGCGGCATTTTCGTTGCGGATGTGATAGCCGTTGGGTGGCGGTGACTCATCGCCATCCTCGGCGGCGGCGACGGTGGCGGCCGGTTCAGAGAACCAGCATGCGAGATCGAAGACGATCTCGGTGTCGCCTGCCGAGTCCACGTAGCCAAACCACTCCCCATCGGGGAGATCACCCTCGCCGGGCGTGCAGCCCGACCCATCGGCCAAGGCGCTCGTGTCGACGCTCGTCGTGGTTGGGGCTGTGGTGGTCGTGGTCGCCGGAGCGGCGGTCGTCGTCGTCGCCCGAGCGGCGGTCGTCGTCGTCGCCCGAGCGGCGGTCGTCGTCGTCGCCGGAGCGGCGGTCGTCGTGATCGCCGGAGCGGCGGTCGTCGTCTCGGTCGCCGCACCATCGTCGTCTCCACCACAGGCGGTGGCGACGAGGGCGAGAGCGATCCCCAGCGCCGCGAACGCGGCTGCCGGACCAAGGGGAGGTCGAGTTCTCATCCGGACAATCTACGCCTCCCAAACGGCGAGCAAAGGCCGCACAAGTCCCAATCTGCCCGGGACCAACCACACACAACCGGAAGCAACCGCACACGGACCGACCGGAGCACGCCCACCTGATGCCGCCTCGCGGCGAGGCGCCAAACGTGGAATAATACTGAGAGTATTGGTCAACATCTTGCAAGGACGTGCGTAATGCGTACCACGCTGGGCCGGAAAGGCGACTATGCCGTCCGCGCCATGCTCGACGTCGCCCGCCATTGGGGGAAGGGCCGCCGCAAGACGCGCATGGTCGCCGAGACGATGGACGTCCCGCTCAACTACCTGACCCAGATCCTCGCCGACCTCGTCGCCCAGGGCTTGCTCGTTGCCCGTGCCGGGCCCGCCGGCGGCTACACCCTGGCCCGGCCGCCGGAGGAGATCAGCCTGCTCGACGTCGTCGCCGCCTCGGGCGCGGCGATCAGCCTGGACACGTGCGTGCTGGAGGGCGGACCGTGCGATTGGGTAGAGGCGTGCCCCATCCACGACACCTGGGCCGCCGCTCAGGCCGCGTTCGCCGAGCGGCTCGACGCCACGACCCTCGCCGACCTGGCGGCCATCGACGCCGCCATCGAGGCCGGGACTCACGAGCCGGTCATGCCGATTCACCCGGAACGCACCGAGCGGCACGGCGTTCGCTCCTGAACCTGCACCCCTACGGGTTGTGGTAGACAGGCGGAGTGATCCACGTCGAACGCCACGATGCCGTCTTCGTCCTGCGCATGGACGACGGCGAGAACCGCATGGACCGTGCCTGGGTCGACGCGGTCAACGCCGCTCTCGACGGTATCGCCGCCACCCCGGACCCCAAGGCGCTGGTGACCACCGGTTCGGGCCGCTTTTACTCCAACGGACTGGACCTCGAGTGGCTGATGGGCGACGGTGAGGACATCCGCGAGTTCGCCCCCGACGTCGAGCGGATCTTCGCCCGCCTCCTCGGCGCACCGTACGTCACCGTGGCGGCGTGCAACGGCCACACCTTCGCCGCCGGGGCGATGCTGGCGATGACCCACGACTTCCGCATCATGCGCGCCGATCGCGGCTACTACTGCCTCCCCGAGGTCGATCTCAAGATCCCGCTGACGGCGGGGATGAACGCGCTGATGGTCGCCAAGCTCCCGACCGTCGCCGCCCACGAGGTCCTCGTCACGGGCAGGCGCTTCGGCGGCGAGGCCGCGGCCGCGATGGGAATCGTCCATGAGGCCGTAGACGAGGACGACGTGTTGCCGAAGGCGATTGCGATCGCCGGCGAGCTGGCGCCGAAGAGCAGCCCCACCATGGGCGCCATCAAGCAGCGGTTGTACGCCGAGGCGATCGAGTTGCTCGGTGCGGTGCCGGGAACCGCTCGACCGGACTGACCACGGTGGCCGGCCGTCACACCGCCCACCCGCGTGCCGGGGTTTCACCGCGCCGCTGAGCCCTCCGCGGGAGGCCGGACATGCGCGAAGGCAACGTCGTCAGAGGTCGACAGGCCTCGCCCTCCAGGTGCGCTCGATACGAGCCTCGCCCCCCTCGATCACCAACTCGCACAGTCCGCCGTTGGCGAGGCCGTAGGCGAAGCCCGGGAAGCCGGTGCCGAGCAGCACCGCCAGCCCCTGGCAGATCGGTCCTTGATGCGTCACGACGATCACGGTCTCGCCGGGGTGACGCGCCGCGATCGACCGGAACGACGCCGCCGCACGCTCGCCGCAACCCCGGAGCGACTCACCCCCAGGGGCGGCGTAGTCCGGGTCGGCGGTCGCCCGCTCCCAGAAACGCCGTTCGTCGAGCTGTGCCATCGTCGCGCCCTCCCACGCTCCGAAGGATCCCTCGACCAGGCCGGGGTCG
>JBFFFX010000152.1:0-6675 GCA_041557775.1 Acidimicrobiia bacterium
GCTGCGGCGCGGCGATAACGTGCTGACGACGGTGCACACCTTCGTGCCGCCGCCCGACGCCGCCTACGTCGTCCAGCGTGTGGACCACACCGATGCTGGTGCGGTGGCCGCCAGCGTGGCGGCCAACCATCCCGATGTGGTCGTGCACTGTGCGATTCTCAACGACTGGGACCGCATGTATGCGGACCGGCGCTACGCCTGGGACAGCTACGTGGAGGCGACCCGGGCGACGGCAGCCGCCGCCGATGCAGTGGGGGCGGCCTACGTGCTGGTCTCCACGGACTGGGTCTTCGACGGGACGCAATCCGGCGCCGACGAGGGCACGCCGCCGAATCCGGTCAACTTGTACGGCGTTCTCAAGCTCGCCAGTGAAATGGTCGCGCTCGAACACGGCGGCGCGGTCGCCCGGGTATCCGGTGTCAATGGTTTGCACCGGGCGCGGCCCGAGTCACCGCGGACCCAGGATCCGGGCTTCGGCTATTTCGTCGCCTCGATCGTCGATGCTCTTCGGACCGGCAGCCCGTTCACGGTGTGGGAGTCGGACGCCATCAACATGCGGGCGACGCCGTCGCTGGCCAGTGAGTCGGCCGAACTGATCCTGCGCATTGGGGATCGCCGGCTCGAGGGCATCTTCCACGCCTGCGGTGGCGAGCCGGCGACGCGCCGCAAGCTCGCCCTGCTGACGTGTGAGGTGTTCGGTCTCGATGTGGGGCTGCTCCGTTTCGCCGCTCCGCCCACGGGGGCGCTACCCGATGCGCCCATCCCCTACGACACCAGCATCACGATGCCGCGCACGGCCGAGTTGCTGGGCCACGAACCGACGCCGCTGCGGCGGCTGCTCGAGCGGTTTCGGGAGGAGTACGAGGCCGCGGCGTGATCCGTACGCTCGGTGCGGTGCTGCTGCTCGGAGCCGTCGCCGCGTCCTGCGGCGGCGACGGGTTGGCGCGGGCGCGGGCTTCCGCCGTGGGCTTGGCCGGGACGGTGTGTCGCACGGAGATCCGGGCAGGCGGCGTGGTCGTCGCCAACGGCGTGGTGGCGACCGCAGCGCACGTGCTCGCCGGCATCGAGGGGGGACTGGAGATCGTCGCTCCTGACGGCGAGCGAACTCCCGGCGTCGTCGTGGGCTTCGACCCGGAGCGGGATCTCGCCCTGGTGGCCGCCGCCGGGCTCGCCGTGCCTGCCGCCGAGCTTGCAGTGGCCGCGGCGGGGAAGCGGGGCATCATCGTTGCCGTCGAGCCGGACGGCACCGTCCGTGAGTATGACTTCGAGGTGCTTCGCCGGATCAACGCCACCGGAGACGACATCTACGGCGAGGGGGACGTGGCCCGCCAGGCGCTGGAGCTCGCGGCCGACATCGCTCCCGGCGCATCGGGAGCCGCCGCGTTCGGTGACGACGGATCGGTAGTCGGCATCGTGTTCGCCGAGTCCCGCAGCCGCTCGGTGGCCTATGCGGTCGATGCCACGGAGATCGAGGCTTTTCTCACCGAGACTGATGTCGCGACGCCCGCTCCTGCCGGCCGCTGCCGCTGAGACGACCTTGGCGGCCTCCCTGCGGCACGGTAGGCTGATTGGAACGTTCCAAATTCCTCGGAGACCACCATGCAGGAACTCACCTTCGTCATCGGACCCACCCGCGCCGCCGCCGAGATCTGGGAGACGCTGGGCCAGGTCGGCATCACCATGCAGGCCTCGTCGACCTATCCGAGCGGCGAGGGCCGCAACGTCCGGATCGTCCTCGAGGACGCCGACGCCGACGCCGGCAAGCAGGCGCTTCTCGATGCCGGCTTTGCGGCGATCGATCAGCACGAAGTCTTGATCGCCCCGATCGACGTGCGGCCCGGGGAGCTGGGCCGGCTGGCTCGGCGCATCGCCGACACCGGCGCCAAGCTCACGACGCTGTTCATGGCCACCGGCGACCGCGTCGTGGTCGGAGCGGACGACCTGGACCGCGTGCGACAGGTTCTCTGAACGCTCGGTGAGCAACGGTTTCCGCAGCAGATATGCGGACCTTGCGAAGGACCGAATGGGTCGCCCGACGGGTTTCTCCCCAGAGGTGCCGGGCCTAGAGTGTCGCCTGCACGCCCGGGGGGGATGCTTTCTTGCGTGTACCTCGAGTTGTTTTCCTGACCGTAGAGACCTGGAGCTGCTGTGCCCGAACTGATCGAACCACATGGAGGAATCCTCGTTGACCTGGTGGTCAACGAGGACCGTGCGAGTGAGCTGAAGGCGGTGTCCGTCGACTACCCGTCCTGGGATCTCACGTCGCGGCAAATCTGCGATCTCGAGCTGCTCTCGAACGGCGCGTTCTCTCCGTTGCGGGGCTTCCTCACTCGCACCGACTACGACTCGGTGTGCGAGAACATGCGCCTTGGCGACGGCACGCTGTGGCCGATGCCCATCACCCTCGACGTCACCGAGGCGTTTGCGGAGGGTCTTGCGCCGGGAGCGAGTGTCGCGCTTCGCGACCACGAGGGCGTCATGCTCGCCGTGCTCCATGTCGACGACATCTGGGTCCCGGACCGCGAGCGCGAGGCGGAGCTGGTCTTTGGCACCACGAACCCGGAGCACCCTGCGGTCGACCACCTGCTCAATGCGTCGAACCCGGTCTACCTGGGCGGACGCATCGAGGCACTGCAGTTCCCGTACCACTACGACTTCCAGCACCTGCGCCACACGCCTGCGCATCTGCGGGCGACGTTTGCGCAGCAGGGCATCAACCAGGTCGTGGCCTTCCAGACGCGCAACCCGATGCACCGAGCGCATGTCGAGCTGACGATGCGTGCGGCCGAGGAGACCGGGGCGCATCTGTTGATCCATCCGGTCGTCGGGCTCACCAAGCCCGGCGACGTCGATCACTACACCCGGGTCCGCGTCTACCAGTCGATCGTTCGCCGTTTTTCCGAGGGCACGGCGGATCTCGCACTGCTCAACCTGGCGATGCGCATGGGCGGTCCTCGGGAGGCCGTGTGGCACGCCATCATCCGGAAGAACCACGGCGTGTCGCACTTCATCGTGGGCCGCGATCACGCCGGCCCCGGGAGCGACTCCCAAGGCAACCCGTTCTACGGCCCGTACGACGCGCAGGATCTGGTCGTCGAGCACGAGAAGGAGCTCGGCGTCACGCTCGTGCCCTTCAAGCTCATGGTCTACGTGCCGTCCGCTGATCAGTACATGCCGATCGACGAGGTGCCCGAGGGCACCGAGACCGCCAGCATCTCCGGCACCGAGTTGCGGGAGAAGCTCGCTCGCGGCGGTGAGATCCCCGAGTGGTTCAGCTACCCCGAGGTCGTCGCCGAGCTGCGCCGCACCCACAGGCCGAAGGCGAAGAAGGGCTTCACGGTCTTCTTCACCGGTCTCTCGGGGTCGGGCAAGTCGACCATCGCCAACGCGCTCATGGTGAAGCTTCTCGAGCGCGGCGGCCGTACCGTGACGCTCCTCGACGGTGATGTCGTTCGCAAGAACCTGTCGAAAGGTCTGGGATTCTCCCGGGAGGACCGGGACACGAACATCCAGCGCATCGGCTATGTCGCGTCGGAGATCACGAAGGCCGGTGGTATCGCCATCTGCGCCCCGATCGCACCGTACGCGAAGACGCGCGAGTTCAACCGCGAGCTGATCTCGTCCTATGGCGGGTACGTGCTCGTCTGGGTCGCCACGCCGCTCGAGGTCTGCGAGGCGCGAGACCGCAAGGGGCTCTACGCCAAGGCACGCGCCGGCATCATCCAAGAGTTCACCGGCGTCTCGGATCCGTACGAGGAGCCGGAGGATGCCGAGATCGTCCTGCCGACCATCGATCAGACGCCGGACGAAGCCGCAGACCTCGTCGTCCAGTACCTCGTCGAGCAGGGTCATCTCGAAGCAGACGCGTGATGGGTCGCCTCACCGCTCCCGACGATCTCACCCGTATCGAGGAAGCGCTCGATCTGGCGGCAGCGGCCCTGGAGCCGTTCACGCCCGGTGCGATCGCCTCGAAGATGAAAGCAGGCGACGATCCCGTCACCGCAGCCGATCTCGCCGTGAACGAGGCGCTGCTGGCGACGCTCCCGCGCTGGGGCGAGGGCTGGCTCTCCGAGGAGACCGCCGACGACGCCTCCCGTCTCGATTGCGAGCGCGTGTGGGTGGTCGACCCCGTCGACGGCACCCGCGAGTTCATCCAGGGCATCCCGGAGTGGTGTGTGTCGATCGGGCTGGTCGTCGGCGGCAGGCCGGTGGCGGGCGGCATCCTCAGCCCGAGTGCCGGCCATCGCATGGTGGGCTCGATCGACGACGGCGTGACGCTCAACGGTGTCTCCGCCAGCACGACGAATTGCACCCAGCTGGAGGGCGCCCTCGTGCTTGCCTCGCGGAGCGAGGTGAAACGCGGCGAGTGGGAACCGTTCTTCACCGCGCCGATCTCGGTCCGCAACATGGGCTCCGTCGCCTACAAGCTGGGCTGCGTGGGTGCGGGCATGGCTGATGCGACCTGGACGCTGGTTCCCAAGCACGAGTGGGACGTCGCCGCAGGAGCTGCGCTCGTGGTGGCCGGAGGAGGCAGCGTGTTCGGTCCGGACGGCGAGGCCATCGACTTCAACCAGGCAAACCCCAAGCTCCCGGGCTTCGTGGCGACCGCCGGAGGTCTGGAGAGCCCGCTGCGGGACTTCCTGAAGGAGTTCCGTTCGAAGGCGGCGTAGGCCCCCCGTTTGCGCTCCGGATGTTCTAGTGGAGTTTCCGCGCCGCACCGATCGGTTCACCAACGGCAGCATCCGAAGGCACCAAGACATGCACTCTGCTCGGCTCCGCGCCGAGCACCGTCCCGTGAGCGAGCGGGAACGTAGTTCGCGTTCTTGAAACCGCGAGCGCTCGCGGCGACAATCCTCGACCATTCGAATCTGCCGGCGGCTGCGCCGCGCAACGACCGCACGAGGCGGCACATGCAACCAAGAACAGATCTCTTCGACCGCATCTGGGTAGGTCCCAAGGTGCCACTGCTGATTCCGGACGAGTTCGCTCGTCTGCATGACATCGCGTACAACCTCTGGTGGTCGTGGAACCCCACCGGCACGGCGCTGTTCAATCGCATCGACCACCTCCTGTGGGAGCAGACACGCAATCCTCTGTCGATGCTGCAGTCGGTCGAGCCCTCGACCTGGGAGGCGCTCAGCGCTTCGGACGACTTCCTGCAGCTCTACGACGACGCCGTCACCTCGTTCGATCGCTACCTCATCGGCGCCGACACCTGGTATGCCAAGCAGCACGCCGACGCGCTCGACGGTCCCATTGCCTACCTCTGTGCGGAGTTCGGCCTGCACGCGACGCTCCGCTTCTACTCGGGGGGCCTCGGCGTGCTCGCCGGCGATCACGTCAAGGCGGCATCCGACCTCGGGCTTCCGCTGGTCGCCGTCGGCCTGCTCTATCGCCGCGGCTACTTCCAGCAGGCGGTGGACCCCGAGGGCTATCAACAGCACACCTACTTGCCGTTCCAGGCGGCGCGGCGACCGGTCCGGCAGGTGCTGGACCCTCGAACCGGGTGGCCGCTGCGGGTCACGGTTCAGCTCCCGGGCCGAGATGTGGTCGTTGGCGCCTGGCGCATCGATGTCGGCCGGGTGCCGGTGATCCTGCTCGACACGGACCTCCCCGACAACGCCCCTGCGGATCGGCCCATCACCCACATTCTCTACGTCCGTGGCCGAGAGATGCGGCTCTGCCAAGAGATCGTGCTCGGGATCGGTGGGACCCGCGTCTTGCATGCACTGGGGCTCGAGCCCGCGGTGTGGCACGTGAACGAAGGTCATGCCGCGCTGAGCCTGCTGGAACGTCTGTCGCGCCTGCTCGAGCAAGGCCAGGACCTGGACGATGCGCAGCTCCAGATCGAGGCCAGCACGCTCTTCACGCTCCACACGCCGGTTCCGGCGGGGAACGAGCGTTTCGACCTGGATCTCGCCGTCGGCGCCCTCAGCGGCACGCTGCACGGCATCGAGGACGACGCATTGCGCCGGCTCTCTCGGTCCGGCAACGACCACGAGTTCGACATGGGCGCACTCGCAATCCGCCTGTCGTCGATCACGAACGGCGTCTCGCAGCGGCACGGCGGGGTCGTGTCCCACGAGTGGGGTTCGCTCATCGGCGGCGACGCCAAGGGCATCACGAACGGCATCCACCCCCAGACGTGGGTGGGTCCGGCGATGTCGCGCCTCTACTCGCGAACCGTCGGCGAAGTGTGGGATCAGCAGGTCATCGACGGTGGGTCGTGGGAGGCGGTGCGAGACATACCGGCGTCCGACCTGTGGAGGGCACACCAGGCCCAGAAGACCGGCATGCTGCGGCGGCTCCGCGGCCGGCTGCGAGAGCAACTCGCCCGCCACGGCCACAGCCCGGCGCGGCTGCGATGGCTCGACGAGCAACTCGACCCCGAGCGGCTGACGATCGTCTTCGCCCGGCGCTTCGCGACCTACAAGAGAGCAGGCATTCTGTTCAGCGATCCGCATCGGATCCGGGCGATCCTCACCGACCCGGAACGGCCCGTGCAGGTCGTCTTCGCCGGCAAGGCCCATCCCGCGGATCGGGAAGGCCAGGGTCTCGTCAAGTGGGTGTTCGACATGTCGAACAGTCCGGATCTCGCGGGTCACGTCTTCTTCATCGAGAACTACGACATGCAGCTCGGCGCCTCACTGGTGCGCGGGGCCGACGTGTGGCTCA
>JBFFFX010000153.1:0-6626 GCA_041557775.1 Acidimicrobiia bacterium
GAGATGCGCCGTCGGAAGCGACAGGTGTTCGAGGACGCCGCCCGGCGGTTCGAGGCCGATGTCAAACCGAATCTCGCGGCGGGACGGTACGGCTCGCTCGATCCCGAATCGCTGAACCAGCACATCTTCCTGACGTTGCTCACATCGGCGGCATCACTCGGGATCGTGATTCCGGCGTTGCGCTCCACGGGAAGATCGTCGACCCAACTCGGTCAGCTCACCATCGTGACCGCAGTCCTGGCCGAATTCTTGTCGGCGGCCTCGATCGTGATCTTCGGGGTGTGGGTGAACAAGGGTTTCGGCTGGGATCTCCTGCGGGTCCCCGCGCTGTTCGCCATCCTGGCGATGGCGCTCTTCGTCGTGCGGCGCATGGCGTGGTGGTACCCGGAGAGGTTCGAGCGTCTGTTCACCACGCACGACCCCGACGAGTTGGGCATCCGTGCCAGCTTGGCGCTGCTGTTGGTGTTCGTCGGCGTGTCGGTGCTGCTCCAGGTCGAGCCCATTCTCGGGGCGTTCTTGGCCGGGGCCGCGTTCGCCTTCGTCTTCCGCTACTCGGGCGATCTCGAGACCCGTCTCGCCGGCTTTGCGTACGGGTTCTTCATCCCGATCTTCTTCATCTCGGTGGGCATCAACTTCCCCCTCGGCGAGCTTGCCGACGCGAGCGTGTTGAAGAAAGCGCTGCTGCTCATCCTGGTCGGAGTGTTCGCCAAGATCGTGCCGGCGATCGCACTTCGGCTCCGCCGGTTGTCGACGCGCGAGTCGCTGGCAGCGGGAGTGCTGCTCGCGGGGCAGCTCAGCGTGATCATCGCCCTCGCCGAGTTCGGGAAGAACGAGTTGCAGGTGATCGACGAAGGGCTCGAGGCTGGGGCGATCCTGCTCGTCGGGGTCACCGCGATCTTCTCGCCCATCGTGTTCCGGCTGCTGGCGCCTCCGCTGGGCTCGGCGGCGCCGCGCGAGTCGTCGCACGCCGAGGGCCCGTTCTCCTGAGCCGCGCCCGGTGGCGGCGCGGTAACGTGGTTCCGCCCGCTCGACCCGAGGAGTTTCGTGGAATTCGGTCTCGTCCTCTCCCAGTTCACCGATCGGTGGGATCACGTCGCCGGCGACGCGACTGCAGCCGAGGCGGCAGGTCTCGACTCCATCTGGCTCGTTGACCACCTCCTCAACGTGCGCGCCCCGACGGGGCCGGTCTTCGAGGCATGGACCGGTTTGTCCTACCTCGCCGGGATCACGGAGCGGGTGCGCCTCGGGCACCTCGTCAACTGTGTGTCGTTCCGTAATCCCGGCCTGCTCGCCAAGATGGCGGCGACGCTCGATCACGCATCCGCGGGCCGGCTCGACCTGGGCCTCGGCGCAGGGTGGTTCGAGGAGGAGTACCGATCCTTCGGGTACCCCTTCCCGGACGCCGGAGGCCGGCGCCGGTACTTCGAGGCCTACCTCGAGTCGCTGATCGCGCTCTTCGCGGGCGATCCTGTGAGCTTCGCCGCGCACGACGTCGTGCTCGAGGATGCCGTGGTGAATCCGCGGCCGCTCCAGCAGCCGCACCCTCCGATCGTCGTCGGAGCCGCCCGCCCGCGAATGCTGCAGGCGACGGGGCGACTCGCCGACGTGTGGAACTGTCCCTCCGGGCTGCTCGACCGTCTGGAGGAGGCCCAAGGCGAGGTGCGCGCCGCCGCCGAGGGCCGCGAGGTGCGCACCACGATCCAGGTTCCGGTCGCCGTGGGCCGCACCCCCGAGGAGGCGGCCGCAGCCCGCGAGGTCGGTGCGGTCCATCTGGCGTGGATGGGCGACCTCGATCGCGTCGGGATCACGGGTACGCTCGACGAGGCTGTGGCGAAGGTCGAGGCCTATCGAGCACGGGGTGTGTCGGGCCTCATCGCCGTGCTTCCCGGCTCACGGCGGCGCCCCGGTTTCATCGAAGCGTATGGGGAGCTCGCCGCCCGCTGGGGAGGCTGATCGTCGCGCAGGCGTCGGCGGCGCCGCCGGGCGACCTCCGGTCAGCGTCCCTCGACGGGGGAGTCCGCGGCCGCTTCCGGGTTCGTACGGCGGGCGGCCTCGTTGATCAGCACGACGACGACGAGCGCAACGATCGCCAGCAGCACTGCCGCGCCGAGGTGTTCGTCGGGCCGGCCCAAAGCGGTCGAATCGACCCCGAGCGGCCAGGGCCAGAGCACGCGCAACGACCCGATCATGAGCCCGATCAGGATGGCCATGACCGAGTCGTGGTGGTCGCGCAGCGCCCGGTGGAGCACTTGAGAGAAGACGGCGAGGCCGATGATGGTGCCGCCGATGAAGATGCCGACGGTGGCCAAGTCGCGCTCGTTCACCGCCGCGAGCACCGGCCCGTACATGCCGAGCATGACCAGCAAGAAGGATCCGCTCACGCCCGGCAGGATCATGGCCCAGATCGCAACGGCGCCGGCGGCGAAGAATGCCCACCCTGCCGGTTCGGCCAGCTGGCCGACCGTCTCCTCCGTGGTTCCCTCCCGCAGCCCGAGCAGGATGAACACCGCAACCGATGTCACGGCCATGACGGCGAGGCGCATTCCATCTCGTTCTCGCACCATCTGCCAGGCCACGATTACCGAGCCGGCCACCAAACCGAGGAACAGGGCGGCCATCTGCACCGGGTTGTCGTGGAGCTGGTCCTCGATCACCTGGGCGAGGGTGAGCACGGCCAGCACGATGCCGCCCAGGATCGGGAGGAGCAGGCTCCACTCCACTTCGCGCAGCCATTCGGTTGCGGTGGAGAAGCGCAGCCGGGCGCCGGCGAAGAGCGCAGAGCTGCCGGCGCGGATGGCGGCAACGAAGCGTGTGTAGATCCCGACGACGAGTGCGATCGTTCCTCCGGACACGCCGGGGACGATGTCGGCGGCGCCCATCAGGAAACCGCGAGCCACGTTCCATGGAAGCTCTTTCACGGCGCCGTACTGTAGGTGCCCGCACGGATCTCGGAACGACAAAGGAGTGTGATGCGGTCATGAGGGCGGTAGTGCAGCGCGTCGATCGCGCCGCAGTGCGTGTCGACGGTGCCGTCGTGGGATCGATCGACCGCGGCTTTCTCCTGCTGTTGGGCGTCGGTGACCAGGATGGGGAGGCTGAGGCGAGGGCTCTCGTCGACAAGTTGGTCGGTCTCCGCGTCTTTCCCGACGAGGCCGGACGGATGAATCGCTCCCTGCACGACATCGGCGGGGCGGTGCTCGTGGTGAGTCAGTTCACGTTGCTGGCCGACGTGCGCAAGGGGCGGCGACCGTCGTTCACCGCAGCGGCGGCCCCCGAGGTCGCCGAGCCGCTCGTCGATCACGTCGTCGATCTCATCGAGGCGCAGGGCGTCGCCACCGCCACGGGACGGTTCGGCGCCATGATGGACGTGGAACTCGTCAACGCCGGCCCCGTGACGCTGGTGCTGGAAGTCGTCGACGGCCGCGTGCAGTGATCGCCGGCCGGCTCGTCAGTGATCGGCGGCAAGCCAGGCGGTGCCGGCAGCACAGAACATGGAGAAGTCGCACCGGTGGCACGCGGCCGAGGGTGTCGCCGGGAAGTCGTCACCCCGGGCGGCCTCGGCGAGTGCGCGGATGACGTCGCGCGCGTCCGCGAGCCACTCGTCGGTCGCCTCGATCGACACCTCCGCCACGGGATCCTCGCCGAGGTACGCGAAGGTCACCCGGAGACGTCCGGGTGCGCCCCCGGCCAGCGCCCCTTCGGCGGCGGCGACGGCGTAGGCCTGGAGCTGTACGAGGGTGTTCGGATCGCTGCTGGGGCCGCCACTCTTGTAGTCGACGATCTCCAAGGTGTCCGGCTCGGGGCGGAACACCGCGTCGATGCGGCCGCGAATCCGCGTGCCGGCGATCGCGAGGTCGATCGGTGTCTCGACGAGGATCGGGTCTGCTGCCGCAAAACGCGACCGCTGAAAGGACGAGAAAGCGTCGGCGCCGGTTGCCGCGGATTCGTCCGGCTCCGTCCTTCCGCCCAGCTCCATGTCCTCGAACGCGCTGACTCCTCGATGGTGCAGCTCGATGCGGCGGTGGACTTCGGTGCCGCGGCGCAAGGCCGGCGTCGCTCGGCGAGGTAGCCGTTCGACCTCGCTCCAGTAGAAGCGCTGTGGACACGACGCAAGCGTGACCAGTCCGGTCACCGACGTTGCCGCGTGCCGGGGGAGCGCGGCTTCGAGGGGTTCCGGCATGCCCTCCAGGAGCAGGCGCAGCTGGGTGCGGTCTTGTTCCATTGCTGCGGCATCCTCGGTCTGGGTCGTCGCCCATGTTGGATCGGCGATGGCGGTACGCAAGGCATTTCGCCAGCCGGCGGGGAAGTGAGGATCGGGTACTGCGGCCGGCACCGGCCGATCGCCCGGGGCATCCCCGGGGTCATCCACCCAGGCGGCGACGCGCACGTCGGGTCGCGATCGGGCCAGCTCGAGCAGTTCGCTCGGGGCTCGCGGCTTCTTCGTCTCGTACCACGCCGCACCGGTCAGCACGAGCAGGCGCCGGGCGCGGGTGACTGCGACGTAGGCCGTCCTTCGCTCCTGGGCGAGGTGGCGCGCACGCAACACGTCCTGCCGCGCCTTCTTGTCCTCATCGAGCCGCGGCAGATGGGCCGCATCGAGACGCAATTCGTACGGGAGCCACTTCGCTCCGGAGACCGGATCGTCGAAGCCGCGGCTCGTCGAAGGGAAGATGCCCTGGGCGACGGCCGGCATGAACACCACGTCCCATTCGAGTCCCTTGGCTCGATGGACCGTCAGGAGCGAGACGGCGTCCTGGCCACCGACCCGTGCCGTGTCGAGCTCCTGGGCGGCGTCGTCCTCCTGGAGAAGCGTGAGGTACCCGAGAAACGCTTGGAGCGACGGGCGGCCACCGAGCGGGCTCCAGTCCTCCGCCAGGTCGAGGAAGCGGTAGAGGTTGAGTCGCGCGGAGAGGCCGGCCGCGGGCGGCATCGCTTCCACCTCGGCCCAGCCGTCGATGGCGTCGACGATGTGGCGGATCAGCTCGACGAGCGTGGTTCCCTGGGCGGTCGCCAGCAGACGCCGATACGTGTCCCGGAATCCGGCGAGCCGCTGCCGGGCAACGCCGGTCAAGTCCGCGACCTCGTCGAGCCGGTCGATGGCTTCGAGCAACGGGTAGCCCAGCTCGGCATCGGGGTCGTTGGTCGCGGTGCGGCGGCGAACCCATGCCGCCAAGGGGACGAGATCGCCGAGACCGAGCCGGTACCGGGCGCCGAGCAGGATGCGCATCAGCGCCGCGGAGTCCTCGGGCGATCCCAGGACCCGGAGCCAGGCGTGGACGTCCGCCACTTCCGGGACCGTCAACAGTCCCCCCAGCGACGCGACTTCGAGCGGGACCTCTGCTTGGTGGAGGGCATCTCGCACCAGCGCCATGTAGCGGTTCTTGCGGAACAGGACACCGATGTCGCGCCAGGCGACACCCTCCTCGTCGTGGAGGCGGCGGATCTCGCCGGCGATCCAGGTCGCTTCGTCCCATGCGGTGCGGAACCATCCACATGCGAGCTCGTCGCCTTCGGGCCGGGCGGGCCGGAGCGGCGGCTGCGGGGAGGAGTGGAGGAGGTCGCGGACGTCGTTGGCGAGACCGAGGATGCGGCGGCCGGAGCGGCGATTGAGCGTGAGCGGCAGGGTCGGTGCGGGCTGCCCGTCTGCGGTCGCGAAGTGGCGGGAGAAGCCGGCGAAGTTCTCCAGTGATGCCCCGCGCCACTCGTAGATCGTCTGATCGGTGTCGCCCACCGCGGTGATCGGGAAGCCGTCGACGAAGATCGCGCGGAGTAGTTCGCGCTGGGCGGGATCGGTGTCCTGGTACTCGTCGAGCAGCACGAGCCGGTAGCGGTCGCGTATGCGGGTGGCGAGATGCGGGTGGGTGGTGACGAGGCGGTGCGCCAGCAGGATCAGGTCGCCGTAGTCCACGACCCCGAGGTGTCGTTTCATCTCGCGGAAGCCGGCCAGGAGTCGCGCCAGATCCAGCCTGGTCGCCCACACCTCGTCATCCCCGCCAGGGGCGGCGGCCGCCAGCGCCTCGGGCTCGAGCAGGTTGCCCGCGAGCTGGGTGCCCAGTGCGGCTGCCTCGTCGACGCGGCGCGCCGCCGCCGTCAGGTCGAGGTGGTGGACGGGGACCGTGACGAGGCTCTCATGGAGCAGCTGGCGCACATAGCCGGGACCGATGACGTCGAGTGCCCGCTCGACGCCGACGCTCGCCCCGAACTCGGCGAGGAGTCGGAGCGCAAAGCCGTGGTAGGTGGTCACCTCGACCTCGCGGCCTTCGCTGGCGAGGGGAGCCAAGGCGCCGCGCAAGCGGTCGGCGAGCTCTTCGGCGGCCTTGTTGGTGAAGGTGATGCCGATCGCCTCCTCCGGCTCGACGCCCTCGGCCACGGCGGCGGCGAGCCGGGCGACGATCGTGGTGGTCTTGCCGGTGCCGGCACCTGCGGCAACGCGCAGCGGAGCAAGCGGATGGGCGATGATCTGCGCCTGTTCGTCGGTGGGCTCGAATCCGGACCAGATCATGCGAGGAACCCCTCCGTGCCTTCAGGCTGCGCCGGGCAGACGGATCGCACCGGGCACCGGTCGCAGGCCTGCGACGGTTGGGGTGTCCAGTCCTCGGCTCGAATGCCCTCGGCGGCGGCGGCGA
>JBFFFX010000154.1:0-6611 GCA_041557775.1 Acidimicrobiia bacterium
AGCGGTTCGACTACACGTTCGTCGACGACACGCCGGGATGGCAGCGGATCACGATCCCGTGGTCGGACTTCACCCGGGCGACCGACTTCCAGCCGGGCGGGGCGCCCGACGACGGGTTCACCCTGACGGAGATCTGGGCGTGGGCCATCGTGCTCCCGTTCGGCGCCGACATCGTGTACTTCGACGACTTCGGACTCGACAACCGCGTGGTCGATGACTTCGACGCGTTCGCGCCCGGACCCCTCCCGAGCGGGATCGACGGCGCGTCCGGCGTTCCGGTGGGCTACTTCACCTTCGCCGACGCCAACAGTTCCGTCGCGATTGCTGCGCAGTCGACGCCGCCGGCGCCCACGACGTTCGAGTACGGCGAGCCGAACGGCGTCATCCAGGTCGACCTCGACGTCGGCGCCTTTGCTGGCTTCATCCACAACTTCACCAACGACACCTTCGATGCGTGGATCCCCCAGGACTGGACCGCGTACGAGGGCTTCGCCGTCTGGCTCTACGGCCAGAACTCGGGGACCTCGATGTTCTTCGACCTGATCGAGAACCTGAACCCGGAGGAGCCCCCCGGCGACACCGCGCAGCGGTGGACCGTGACGCTGGACGACGACTTCAGCGGGTGGCGGTACTTCGAGTTCCCCTTCAGCGACTTCGTTGTCAAGGGCGTCGGCAACAACGCGCCCAACGACGGGCTCACGCTCGACGAGGTCCACGGCTGGGCGTTCGGCACGCTCGGTACGCCGGGTGGGGTGACCTTCTACCTCGACGGGGCCGCCCTCTACGGGAGCGCCTCGGAACGCCCGCTGCAGGTGAGCCTGTCCAGCGGCAATTACGACATTCCCGAGGGTGGCGCCGGCCAGGCCACGGTGAAGCTGACCCGGCCGATGACCGAGACGGACCCAGAGCAGGTGACGGTTGACTACGTCATCGAGCCGGGTGGCGCCACTCCCGGGCGCGACTACGTGGCGGAGAACCTCACGGGCACGTTGACCTTCGTGCGCGGTGGCGACACCGAGTTGGGCATCCCGTTCGTCACGCTCGACGACGGCAAGTACGAGGCGGATGAGCGCGCCATCGTGCGGATCACCAACCCGGTCGACATCGAGCTGGGCGGCGGTCTGGTGGCCAGCCTCACCATCGTCGACGACGAGACGTTCGATCCGGCGCTGCTCGACGACTTCGAGCGCTTCCCCTACCTGTGGGACTCGACGTCGGACGTCTCGCTGAGCAACCCGGAGATCGCCGCCGGTGATCCGCTCTCCGTGCCCGGACAGGGCGCCTACGAGCGGGTGCTGATGGCGACCGTGCCGCTGCACGTGGACATCGACGTCCAGGGACGGGTCTGCAACCAGGGCAACGGCGTCATCCCGGTGGCGCTGCTCTCGACCGACACGTTCGACGCCACGACGGTCGACCACACGACGGTGATGCTCGGCGATGCGTACGAGACGCACGTGGACAGGAAGACGGGCGTCGCCCAGCGCCACGAGGAGGACGCCGACGGAGACGGCGACATGGATCTCGTGTTCCACTTCCGTTTCGATGAGACGGGCCTGGACTGCGATCCGGCGGCGGTGCCGTTCAACGGCGCCACGTTCGATGGGCAGCCGATCACGGCGGGCGGGTCCGATGCCCGGTTCGGCCGTGACTTCCCGATCAGCCAGAACTGGAGCGTCACCGAAGGGCTCACCTTCTGGTTTTACGGGCAGGACGGCGGCGACGAGATCACCGTCGAGCTGCTGGACAACCGGGCGCCCGATCCGGGTCCGGCCGGTTGGTCGATGGTGTGGGCCGACGAATTCGACGATCCGGCGGGCACGCTGCCGAACCCCGACAATTGGGGCTACGAGATCGGCGACGGCACGGTCAACGGCATTCCCGGCTGGGGCAACAGCGAGCTTCAGTACTACACCGACGATGCCGAGAACGCCGCCACGGACGGCAACGGCAACCTCGTCATCACTGCGCAGGAGCACGGCGGTGGGCTGGAGTGCTGGTACGGCCCGTGCGAGTACACCTCGGCGCGCCTCGTCTCCAAGCACCGGGCCGAGTTCGCCTACGGGCGCATCGAGGCACGTATCCAGACGCCGGAGGGCGCCGGGCTGTGGCCCGCCTTCTGGTCGCTCGGCACCGACATCGACGAGGTCGGCTGGCCGCAGACCGGTGAGATCGACATCATGGAGTTCGTCGGCCGCGAGCCGTTCGAGGTGTTCGGGACCATCCACGGCCCCGGCTACAGCGGCGGCAGCGCGTTCGGCAACATCCAGACGTTCGGCGTTCCGGTCCCCGAGGACTACCACACGTTCGCCATCGAGTGGGAGCCCGGCGAGATCCGCTGGTACGTCGACGGCATCAACTACCACAACGCCATGCCGGCCGACGTGGCGCCGAACGAGTGGGTGTTCGACCATCCGTTCTACCTGCTGCTGAACGTCGCCATCGGCGGCAACTTCGGCGGCCCGGTCGGCGAGGACACGACCTTCCCGCAGGAGATGGCGGTCGACTACGTCCGCGTCTACCAGGGCCCGGACACGGCCGAGCGCTTCGAAGCGTCGTTCGTCGACGATTTCACGGGCTGGCAGCAGGTGACGGTGCCCTTCAGCTCCTTCACCCGCAGCGACGAGCAGCCGGCGGGCGCCCCGGACGACGGCCTCGGTCTCACCGAGGTCTGGGGCTACGGCTTCGTGATGCCCGACACCGGGACCAGCAGCGGGAACGTCAAGCTCGATCAGGTGCGGCTGGCGAAGCCGAGCGCCGTCACGGTGGCCACCACCGACGACGGCGGGCCCGGCTCGCTGCGTGAGGCGATCAGCCTCGTCGCCACCGGCGGCACGGTGTCCATCGACCCGGCGCTCGCCGGTGAGACGATCACCCTCACTTCGGGCCCGATCGTGGCTTCTTCCGACGTCACCATCGACGGCTCCGCCGCTCCGGGGCTGGCGATAAGCGGCGGCAACGCCGACCGGGTCCTCATCGTCGATCCCTCGGCGACGGTGAGCGTGAACGACCTCACGCTCACCGCGGGCTACGGCTGGCAGCTCGCCGGGTGCGTGCTCAACAACGGAGCGCTCACCCTCGATCACGTCACCGTCACCGGATGCACCATGGACACCGACGCCGGGGACTTCTGGCAGGGGGGCGGCGGCATCTACAGCGGTGAAGGCGCCACGCTGAATCTGATCGACAGCACGGTGGTCGGGAATACGGCCGCCTGGTCGGGCGGGGGCGTCTACGGGTTCTTCAACACGACGACCACCATCGTGCGCAGCACGATCAGCGGGAACGTGTCCGGAGACGTCGGCGGCGGCATCCGCTCGCTCGGCAACGCCGAGATCGTCAACAGCACGATCAGCGGCAACGAGTCGACGGGCTGGTACGGCGGGGCGGCGTTCATCACCGACGGCGTGGTGAACATGGTCAACTCGACGGTGGCCGACAACGTGTCGCCGCCGTGGGCGGCCGCCGATGTGTTCGTCGGCACGTTCACCGCCGCCAATGCCACGCTGACCCTCACGAACACGATCGTGTCGTCCGCGCAGGACGGGTGCTTCTTTGCTCCTTGGGGCGCCGGCACCGTCACGCTGACGGCGGATCACAACAACGTGTTCACGGACGGGTCGTGCTTCCCTGGGGCCACCGACCAGGTGGTCGCCGACGCGGGCATCGACGCGCTTGCCGACAACGGCGGTGCGACGTTGACGCATGCGCTGCTTGCCGGGAGCCCGGCGATCGATGCGGGTGACTCCGCAGCGTGCCCGGCGACCGATCAGCGCGGCGTCGCCCGCGACGCAGCGTGCGACGTCGGGTCCTTCGAGTTCGTTCCGTGATCGATCCTCCTCTGCGATCCGCGACTCCGGCCAGGACCTTCGGGTCCGGGCCGGAGTCCGTCGCGGGCGATTGGGGTGCGCGACGATGAGTACGCGGTCGTGGGCGCCGGGCGTGCTCGAAGAGATGACGCTCGCCGAGAAGATCGGGCAGATGACCCAGGTCGACAAGAACTCGATCACCGCCGCCGAGGTCGCCGACCACGGGATCGGCTCCATCCTGAGCGGGGGCGGGGGGAACCCGCCCACCAACGATCCGGGATCGTGGAGGGACATGGTCCATGGGTTCCTCGATGCGGGGAGCGATTCCCGCCTCGGGGTTCCCGTGCTGTACGGCGTCGACGCCGTGCATGGACACAGCAACGTGCGGGGGGCGACGATCTTCCCGCACAACATCGGGCTCGGCGCCGTCGGCGACGAGGACCTCCTCAGGCGCATCGGGCAAGCCACGGCGCTCGAGATGGCGGCGACCGGCGTGCGGTGGACCTTCGCGCCCACCGTGGCCGTCCCTCAGGACATCCGGTGGGGCCGCACCTACGAGGGCTACGGGCGCGATACGGCGCTCGTGTCCCGGCTCGGCGCCGCGCTCGTCCAGGGTCTGCGCGACCGCTCCGAGGGGCAGACGCCGGTGCTCGCCTGTCTGAAGCACTACGTCGGCGACGGCGGCACCGAGTGGGGCTCGGTCGCACCGCCCGAATGGGTCCGCTGGTGGGACGGCTGGGGCGGCAGAGAGTGGGCGATCGACCAGGGTGATCTCCGAGTGACCGAGGACGTCCTGCGGTCGGTGCACCTGCCGCCCTACGCAGCCGGTGTCGCCGCCGGTGCGGAGACCGTGATGGCGTCGTACAGCTCCTGGAACGGCGAGAAGCTCCACGGTCACCATCGGTTGCTCACCGAGATCCTCAAGGGCGAGCTGAGCTTCGACGGGTTCGTCGTCACCGACTGGATGGGCCTGGATCAGATCGACCCCAGCTACGACGTCTCGGTGGTCACCGCGCTCAACGCCGGCGTCGACATGGTGATGGTCCCCTTCGAGTTCAAGCGTTTCATCGACACCACGACGCAAGCGGTCGCCGACGGCCGGATCCCGATGGCGCGCATCGATGACGCGGTCCGACGTATCCTCGCCGCCAAGGCGTCGCTGTCCGGTGTAGGCGACGCCGAACCGCCTCTCGACGTCGTCGGCGCTCCCGGGCATCGTGCGCTGGCCGCCGAGGCCGCCAGACGCAGCGTCGTGCTGCTGGCCAACGACGGGACGCTGCCGCTGCAGCCCGCTCCCGCGTCCGTGGACCTCGCCGGGGTGGCCGCGGACGACATCGGTCTGCAGTGCGGCGGGTGGTCCGTGGAATGGCAAGGTGCGGAAGGTCGCATCACCGAGGGAACGACGTTGCGCCAAGCCCTCGAGGCCGCCATCCCGAGCGTCCGCTACGCCGCCGACGGGCAGTTCCCCGACGAGCGCGCCGCAATCGGTGTGGTGTGCATCGCCGAGGATCCCTATGCAGAGGGCCTCGGGGATAGAGCGATTCCCACCGTGCGACCGCAGGATCAGCTCGTCTTCGAGCGGATGCGGGCGAGGTGTGACCGGCTCGTCCTCGTGATCTACTCGGGCCGGCCGCTGGTAATCCCGGAGCTGCTCGAAGAGGCGGACGCCGCCGTCGCCGCCTGGCTTCCGGGGACGGAAGCCTCCGAGCTTCCACAGCTCTTGCTGGGCGACGCCCCTTTCGAGGGCCGGCTGCCGTACCCCTGGCCCCGAACCGCCCGCGACTTGTCGGTGCCGGGCGATCACGCACGAGGAGTGTCATGACGCATCTTCCGGATACGCTGCTGACTCGGAGCCCGGAGGGCTTCTGCGAGCTCGTCGGCGCCGAGTTCTACGTGATCCCCGACCTCGAATCGCTCGCTCCCTTCCTCTTGAGCCTCGTCAGCCCCGGCGACCACTGGTGCTTCATCTCGAGCGCAGGGGCGCTCACGGCGGGCCGGCGCAATGCCGAGACCGCGCTCTTCCCCTACGAGACCGACGATCGGCTGCATCTCGCAACGGGGATCAGTGGTCCTGCAACCGTGATTCGGGTCGGCTCGGAGACCTGGGAACCGTTCGGCCGCCGCATGGCCCCGGGGGCGAAACGGGCCATCGCCAAGTCGACGCTGGGCGACGCCGTGATCTTCGAGGAGGTCAACGAGGATCTCGGTCTGGCAATCCAATTCCGCTGGACGACGAGCGATCGGTTCGGATTCGTGCGCAGGGTCGAGCTCGCCAACATCGGGTCCTCGGCGCGAGACGTTCTCGTCGGCGACGGGATCGTGAACGTGCTGCCGGCCGGGCTCGTGCCGGACCAATACCACTCGATGAGCAACCTCACCAATGCCTATCGCCGCAGCGAGTTGGTGGGCGGTCCCGGCAACTTGGCGCTGCACACGCTCGAGGCGTTGATCGTCGACCAGGCGATACCGGCCGAGTCGTTGCGCGCCACCGTGACATGGTCGTTTGGTCCCGGCGCCCCTGCGGTCACGGTCGACGGCAGCGCGCTGGCCGCGCTCCGCACCGGGACGGCCCCGGAGGCCGTGCCGCTGATGACCGGCCGGACCGGCGCCCACGTGGTCATGTCCGAGGTGGCGCTGGCACCGGGTGAGTCGTCCTCGTGGTACGTGGTGGCCGACGTTGCCCAGGACCATGCAGCGGTCGTCCGGCTGCAGTCCTTCCTCGCCGCAAGCGACGACGTGGCGAAGCACGTCGAGGCTTCGGTTCGGCATGATTCCGACGCCCTCGTCGCAAAGCTCGCCGGC
>JBFFFX010000155.1:0-6605 GCA_041557775.1 Acidimicrobiia bacterium
CGTCGGCGCCCGCAGCCGAGCTGTTCCTCTACCCAGGATCGACCCACCTGTTCACAGACGCCACCCTTGCGGGCTACGACGCGACCGCAACAGCGCAAGTCCTGCGCCGGACGGTCGAGTTCCTGAACCGCATCTAGTCGCCGCTGCGGCGAGCGCACCGCCGCGGCGAATTGCGCCCCGTGGCGAGGCCGCGGCTAGAAGGCGCCGTCGCTCATCTCCATCAGGTGGGCGTCCTCGAGCTGGGCGGAGTGCAACCGGGCCGCGATCTTCGGCGCCACGTGGCGGATGAAGAAGCGAGCCGACTCGATCTTCCCCTCGTAGAACTCCTTGTCGGCGTCGCTCGCCTCGGGCATCGCCTCCTGAGCGATCTGGGCGTGCCGCAGGAGCAGCCAGGCGATCACGACCTCGGAGAGGCTTTCCAGCAGCGCGTTCGTGTGGAGACCGGTCTTGTAGAGCTCCTTCGGCTCCTGCATGAACGCCATCGCGTGCCCGACGAGGATGCCGACCATCGTCTGGGCGTCCTCGAGCGCTTTGCCCAGGAGCTGCCGCTCGGGCTCGAGCGCATCGGCTCCGCCCTTGACCAGCTGCACGATCTCCCCGGCGAGCCGGCTCAAGGTCGCACCCTGGTCGCGGGCGATCTTGCGGAAGAACAGGTCGAGCGCCTGGATGCCCGTCGTGCCCTCGTACAGCGAGTCGATCTTGACGTCGCGGATGTACTGCTCCATCGGGTAGTCGCGGAGATACCCGGACCCGCCGAAGACCTGGAGCGACTGGCCGATCAGCTCGTATGACTTCTCGGAGGAGAAGCCCTTGAGCATCGGCAGCAACAGATCCGACAGATGCGCCCAGTAGGGCTCGTCGGCATCCACGCGCTCCTGATCGAGCGCCCATGCCGCGTAGTACATCAGCGCCCGCATACCCTCCGCGTGCGCTTTTTGCAGCATCAGCATGCGCCGCACGTCCGGATGCCGGATGATGGGAACCCGGGGAGCCTCCTTGTCCAGCATCTCGGTCAGGTCGGCCGACTGGATGCGCTCCTTGGCGTACTCGAGGGCATTGAGGTAGGCGGTCGACAGTGTCGACATCGACTTGGCCCCGATCAGCATCCGCGCGTCCTCGATGACGTGGAACATCTGCCTGATGCCCTGGTGGACCCCGCCGACCAGGTAGCCGACGGCAGGCTTGTCGGCGCCGAACGTCAGCTCACAGGTCGTGGACGACTTGATGCCCATCTTGTCTTCGATGTTCGTGACCTGCACGCCGTTGCGCTCGCCCAGCGAGCCGTCCTCGTTCACCAGGTAGTCGGGGACGATGAACATGGAGAGGCCCTTGGTCCCAGCCACGGCTCCGGGGCGGCGCGCCAGCACGAGGTGCACGATGTTCTCGTGGTAGTCGCTGGCTCCCGAGGTGATGAAGCGCTTCACGCCTTCTATGTGATAGATGCCCTTCGCCTCGTCGACCGGAATGGCTTTCGTCACGCTGGCCCCAACGTCCGACCCGGCCTCGGACTCGGTCAGCACCATCGTGCCTCCCCAACGCCGCTGCAGCATGCGCTTGGCCCAGAATTCCGCCTGCTCCGGGGTGCCTACGCGGCCGATGACCACCGCCATGAGCCCGCCGATGATGAAGAAGAACGCAGTGGGATTGGCCCCTACCAGCATCTCCTGCCCCGCCCAGCGCAAGAGGGCCGGTGCGCCCAGGCCGCCGAGATCCTGCGGCACGCCGAGCATGCCCCATCCCCCGCCGTAGAAGGCGTCGAGTGACTTCTTGAGGCTCGCCGGAAGCTCGACGGTCCCGTCGATCAGCTTGGGCGGGTTGCGGTCGGCGTCGACGAAGCTCGCCGCCATGTCCTCTGTCGCCAGCCGCTCGAGCTCGGTCAGGATGTGCGTGACCGTGTCGTGGTCGAACTCGGCGAACTGGTCGTCCTCGAGGAGACTGTCCAGATCGAGGACTTCGAAGAGGTTGAACTCGATGTCCCGGAGGTTGCTCTTGTAGTGACTCATGTCGTCTCCCGGTTGGCGCCATGCCCCTGCCTGCTGGTGCAACCGCTCTCCCACCACGGTCGACCGGTGAACCGTCGAATACCGCCGATTCATTTTTGAGTATACACTCTAATTTGAGCATGCACTCAAGTTCTTGGATCGAGCCGCTACGGTGAGAACCGAAGACCGAAAGGCGACGAGATGGCTCGCTATCAAGCCGGGCTGCGAACTGAAGCCCGCATCGTCGACGCCACCCGCGCGTTGCTCGGCGAGGTCGGCCTCGAGGGCACCACGCTGAAGGCGATCTGCGAACGCGCAGGCGTGCGTTCCGGCAGTTTCTACAACCTCTTCGACTCGAAGGAGGAGGTCGTGCTGCGCGTCGTGGCCGAGGCCATCAACGCGGTGGATCCCCACCCCGAGGGCGACGGCTCCGACACGGTCGAGGAGCTGATCACCGCCTACGCCGCCTTCATCACCGGACAGCCCACGGTCGCGCGGATCTACCTCCAGATCGCCGTCAGCGGCGGGCTCACCGACAACGATCAAGGCAAGCGCTTCCTGCGCCACCACGAGCGGCGCGTCACCCGCTTCGCAGACGCGCTCGGCCGCACCGGGCTCAGCGTGGAGGACGCCCGCGCCGAGGCCGAGCTGCTCCTCGCCGGCCTCAACGGCCTCGCCTTCCACTGGATGCTGCAGCCGTCGTTCGACTTCGAAGGCCACGTGGCGAGGATGCTGGCCGCCCACGAGTCGCTGCGCACCCGGGCCTGACCCGCACGCCCGAAGGGCGACCTCAGTCGAGCGGATGACGGACTCTGAGTCCCGGAGGGCGCGCCATGCCGCGGTCGGCAGTGACCATCGTCGCCCCCAGTTCGATCGCTTGCGCGGCGACGAGCGCACCCGGGATGGCGTTGCCGCGCGCCACGGTCGCACGAACGAGGTCACCCCAAGGTGTCGACGAGCCAGCGATGGAGCGGCGCCATCTTCCTCCAGCGACTCAGGGCGTAGCGTACGAAGGCGGCGGTGTGCAGCTCGTGCGGGATGGGCTCATCCTCGCCGAGCCACAGCGCCGAGTGGCGAAGGAGGCGCTCCGCCGCCGCGTTGGGCGGCTCGTATCCGCGGGGCACTCGCTTGTAGTGCTCGCCCTTGACCACGAATCCCTTGCGCGCCATCGACGCCACGATCTTCGCCAGCGGGGGGCCGGTCTCGTCGTCGGCGACGGCGCTGCGGAAGGCGGTCAGCCGGTCCTTGTCGAAGCTGTGCGCCCCGACGCCGATGCCGATGATCCTGGGCGCGATCCGCAGGTAGAAGCCGGACACCGCGCTGCGGCGCTCGCCCTCCCAGAACCAGAGGTCGAGGTAGTCCTTGTACGGCCGCTTGTCGGAGGAGAAGCGGATGTCGCGATTGATGCGGAAGATCGACCCGTTGATCCTGGGCTCGGCGTTGACGTCCGGGGCCACCTTCACCAGTTGCTCGCCCGCCGCATCCACGAAGCTCCTGGCGGGTTCGAGCCAGTAGCGCTCGTAGTCGTCGCGATGGGACTGGAACCAGTCGCGATCGTTGTTCTTGGAGAGTGCGCGCAAGAACGTGAGCGTCTGCTTGGGGAAGCCTGCGAAGTCGGTCACTGAGACTCCTTCTGATCGTCGTCACTCCGCAAGAATCGGCGCCGCGCCGGTTGACGCCATCGTGCCGTATCGCCGCAGCGCCGACCAGGGGTCAGTCCGGCGCCCGCAGCCCGAGCCGGCGCAGCGCGGCGACGTAGGCCGCCGGGGTGTCGACATCGATCGGAGCTTCCCGGTCGAACGGGATCTGCGCCACCTCTTGCGGCGGCGCCTCGACAAGCATGTGCCAGAGTGCCTTGGGGCCATCCGGCATCACGGCCAGGGCCTCCGCCGACAGCAGGAACGGATGATTCGGGATGCCATCGGAGTAGACCGCAAACGCCCCCCACGGCCGGTCCCGGCGCCAGCGGTCCACGAAGGCGTCGATGATCGGGGCGTCGACGCCCGGCATGTCGCCGAGCAGGAGCAGCACGGCGGCAGGCGAACCGACGGCGGCGACGCCGCAGCGCAGCGACACCATGTTCGGGCCGTCGAAGTCCGGGTTGTGAACGATCGTGGCCCGTTCGGCGCCGAGCGACGCGACCACGGCGTCCGCGTCGCGACCGGTGACGACCACGACGTGGTCGAGCTGCGACGCCTCGGCATGACCCACGACGGTGGACACCATGGTGCGATCACCGAAGCGCAGGAGCTGCTTCGCCTGCCCGCCCATCCGCTCCGACTTGCCTGCGGCGAGGACGACGCCCACCAATCCGCCGCTCATCCGACCAGCTCGGCGGCGAGCCGATTGTGGTGGCGGATCAGCGGCGGCAGCTCCAAGGTCGTGAGCTCGCCCCCGGTCACGACGGGGCGGCCGCCGACGACGGTCACGTCCACCCCGACCGGTGCGCACAGCACTGCGGCGGCGACCGGGTCGTGAAGTGAACCCGCGTAGTCGAGACCGTCGAGGGAGATCGCGATGAAGTCGGCGCAGCGGCCGGCCTCGAGCACCCCGATGTCGGTGCGACCGAGGACCCTCGCCCCACCCCGCGTCGCCAGCTCGAGGGCCGTGCGGGCGCTCATCACCTCGCCGCCTTCGACGGAAGGCGCCGCGGCGAGCCGGTTCAGCAACAGCGCCTGCCGCGCCTCGGCCAGCATGTGGCTGGCGTCGTTCGACGCCGAGCCGTCGACCCCGAGCCCGACCGGGACGCCGGCGGCCAGATACCGGCGGACCGGGGCGATGCCCGAGGCGAGCCGCATGTTCGACGTGGGGCAGTGGGCAACCCCGGTGCCCGCCGCAGCCATGCGCCCGATCTCGGCGTCGTCGACGAAGACGCCGTGGGCGAACCACACGTCGTCACCCGCCCAGTCGAGGTCCTCCGCCAGCTCGACGGGTCGCCGGCCGTGGGTGACGAGACAGAAGTCCTCCTCGTCGATCGTCTCGGCGAGATGGGTGTGGAGCCGGACGCCCCGGTCCCGGGCCAGCGCCGCCGCCTCCCGCATCAGGTCGGTCGTCACGGAGAACGGCGAGCACGGAGCAATGACGATCTGGGTCATCGCCCCCGGACCGGGCTCGTGGAAGGCGTCGACCACCCGGGCGCAGTCCTCGAGGATGAAGTCCTCGGACTCGACCACCGAGTCGGGAGGCAGCCCGCCGTCGCTCTCGCCCAGGCTCATCGAGCCGCGGGAGGCGACGAGACGAATGCCGACGTCCTGCGCCGCCTCCACCTCGTCGTCGAGCCGGGAGTCGTTGGGGAAGAGGTACAGGTGGTCGAAGGCGGTCGTGCAGCCCGACAGCGCCAGCTCGGCGAGAGCCACCTTGGTCGACACCCGGACGTGCTCGGCGGTCATCCGAGCCCACATCGGGTACAGCGTGCGCAGCCAGTCGAAGAGCCCGGCGTCCTGCGCGCCGGGTACCGCGCGGGTCAACGTTTGATAGAAGTGGTGGTGGGTGTTGACGAGGCCGGGCAGCACGACACGGCCGGAAAGGTCGATGACCTCGTCGGCGGCATCGGGGAGCTCGTCCGACACACCGACGGCGACGATGACGCCGTCCTCTGCGTAGAGCCCACCACCGGCGATCTCTCGACGCTCGTCGTCCATCGTGACGAGAACTTCCGCATTCCGGGCCAGCAGCGTGCTCATACGCTGCAACGTAGTACAGGGCCGGACCTCCCCGGCGCCGGGCGGCACGGAAGGGGCCCCGAGCCGGAGAGCGGGCGGTGGGCCGCATTGGAGGCCAGACGCCGCGAATCGAGACTCACCGAGCCAGCATCAGCAGCCGCACGCAGTCGTGCCGTCATGTGCACTCGCGGAAGTGCTCGTTCTTGTAACAGAGTGGTTGATCTGGACGTCATACACGATATGATTGCTGTATGACAATGCTCAGTTTCCGTGTCGATAACGACGAAGCCGCCGATGCCCAAAGGTGGGCGGAGCGGCTTGGCGTCGATCGCTCCGAACTCCTGCGCGAAGCGCTCCATCGTCACCTCGTTCGACTCCGCGCCGAGGATGACGTCGAGGCTTGGACCAGCCTCCCACTCACGGTAGATGAGACGGCGTTCACCGAGATCGCCGATTGGGGTCCTGCCGAGGATTGGTCGGATTGGGCCGATGCAGAGGGGTGAGATCTGGTTTGCCGCCACTCCTGGTGGAGACCGCCCGGTACTGATCCTCACCCGGGATCCGGTTGCCGATCGGATCGGGTCGGTGGTAGTTGCCGCGCTGACCCGCGTGACCCGCGGTGTCGTATCAGAGCTCGAACTGACTCCCGACGCCGATGGTGTACCGACCGCGTGTGTTGCCAACTTCGACAACCTGCACACCCTGCCGAAGGGCTCGTTCCGGCGGCGGGTCACCCAACTCGGACCCGCTCGCATGGCAGAAGCCTGCCGAACCCTCCGGGACGCAACAGCCTGCTGATGGGCCGCACGAGAACAGCACTCGTAGGTGCCGATCCAGCGCACTCGAAGGGACGTGCGTTCCTACTCGGGATCTGGTGATCGGGTGTGCTGCACTGACGCTGTCGTGGGTGGTTGCGTCGACGTGCGGAGTGGGGTGAGGCCGAGGAGCTGCCAGATGGCAA
>JBFFFX010000156.1:0-6565 GCA_041557775.1 Acidimicrobiia bacterium
GTCTGTCCGGGCCGGCTGGAGCCCATCGATCTTGATCCGCGAGCCGATGTCCGATTGGGAATACGACGAGGCGATGGAGCACATCACGGCCGCCGGCGCCGTGCTCGACGCAGTTGCGTCGCTCGAAGATCATGCCGGCGAACTCGACCTCGAAGCGCTGCTCACCATTGAGCCGGCGTATGAGACGGTGCGGTGGAGTTTCGATGGGGTGCTCTTCATCGTTGCCGATCAGGAGTCGGCACTGGCCGCCATCGAGGCTGCCACCGAGGTCGTTGGGGCGGATCGCGATGAGGCGACCTTGCGGGGCCTCGAGGGTCTCGACCCTGATGCCGAGCTGGCTGCCGGCCGAGAGGCCTTCCAGGCGAACGATCTCGAAGGCGCCAGGTTCCACGCGGCGCTGGCGTCCGAGATGGTCGAGCACGCTCCGGCCGTCGGCCAGGCGAGGTTGGATGCGGAGTCGCTCCAACGCAACGCCGCCATCGCTGCCGGCGTAGTGGCTCTGCTGCTCCTCGCCGCTGGCTTGTTCGTGGGATGGCGCCGGCGACACCGGTCCGTCCGTACGTCACTGGAGGACGGGATCGACGCGGCCATCACGGAGCCGGGCTCGTCGCCACATGGTTCGGAGCTGCCGCAGAACCTCGCCGGGCCGGGTGATATCGACGAGAGAAGCTCGAGCCCGGATTCCGCTGACACCGAGGATGCCAAGTCCGCAGCCGAGGATTCGGAGGGAATCCATCACGTCTGACGTCGCTTCCTCCCCCCGGCGCCACCACACGCGCGCGACGTCAATCGAGGAGGCTGCGTATCAGGCCGTTGGCCGCGGCGAGCCGCCGAGAGAGCACCCGGGTGGTGTAGAGGTGCAGCGCGGACGCGGCAGACGGGTTGTCCTCGCGCAATCTTCGGAAGGCATCGGGTGCCAGGTGCCGTACCTCGACCGGGGTCTCGGCGACGACGGTGGCGCTGCACGGACCGCCTTCGTAGAGGCTCATCTCCCCGACCATGGAGCCGGGGCCGAGGCCCCTCAGGCGGGCCGTCTCACCTTCGGCAGTCTCGATCGCAACCGACACCTCACCCGACGTGACGAAATACATCCCCCTGGTCGGTTCGCCCTGGCGCATCAGCACGTCTCTTGCGGGCAGGTGGAGAGTCTCGAAGTGGAGCTCGAGTACGGCGGCATCTTCCGGGCTGCACTGCTCGGCCAGCACGGAACCGAGGTTCACGGTGGTTTTCCCCGGCATGCCGCCCGTTTCGGCGATCAGCGCGTTCTCGGCCTGCTCGACCGCCCTGTCGACGTCGGCCACTGAGCGTGCCCGCGCCGACTGGAGGGCAACCGCGAGCTGCTCGGCGATGACCTCCGGGAGGTCGGCGAACATGACGTCGAACCCGTTCTTCTCCGCCAGCGACACCAAACGTTCGAACGTCAGCGCCGCCGAGGAGTCCATTCCGGTGACCGACCGGAAGCCGATCACGACATAACGGATTGGTGCCTCGCCGGTGGAGATGCGCTCGACAATCCTGCGGCGCAGCCTGTCTGCGGTCCCGAAGAACAAGAACGATTGGAGCTCCATCACCAGGAGCCGGTTGCCGACGTCGTCGAGCACACGCGTTTCCCCTTCGGGCCGGCTGACTCGGCTCCGGAAGGACCGGCCGTCGGCTTCGTAGCGGACGACGGGGGCGCGGCTGTAGCGAACGATGAACAAGCCGACCGCGGCGAGCACACCAACGGCGGCGCCGACGAGGACGCCGAATACGGCGATGACCAAGGAGATCGCCGCCACCACGGCGAGGTCGAGAGCAGGCAGACGCCGTCTCGCATCCCACAGCCAATCGAGGACGAACGTGATACCGATGAACAGAAGCAATCCGGCAACGATCGCCGTCGGCACCAGCTCCAGCGCCGGACCACCGCCGAGCACGACCGCGAGGATGACTGCGGCGGCCACCCAAGGGACGGCGCGGTGCGGTCGACTGGCTCGCACCGTCGCGAGCGTCGGCGCCATGTAGTGGAATCCGGGGGGTGCTCCCACGGCACCGGCCGCCAGGTTGGCAATACCGGCCGCACGCAGCTCCTTCTCCCCGTCGAGGTCGATGTTGAGCGCCAGCTCGAACGCCCCGACATAGAGGAGGATGCTCACGGGAACCAGAATCGCGACGGTGCCCAGCGACACCCACTGGCCGAACACCGCGGACCAGTCTGCGTCGAAGATGCTCGCGACGGAGTCCGGTGCCCACAGCGCGCCGTCGGGAAACGGACCGAGCAGCAGCCCGATCTGCATCGACTCCCCGCGCCCCACGCCCTCGATCGCCAT
The DNA here is from genome assembly GCA_041557775.1 of Acidimicrobiia bacterium. Taxonomy (GTDB): domain Bacteria; phylum Actinomycetota; class Acidimicrobiia; order Spongiisociales; family UBA5794; genus DATHZQ01. Next base: position 2,310 of record JBFFFX010000156.1, read on the forward strand.
CCAGGCATAGGCGGCGGCGACGGCTGCCGCGATGACCGCAACGACTGCTGCGGTGGGGAGCGACCTCCGCACCTTGGCAACGAGCACGAGCGCCACGGCGACTCCGGGCAAGAGACTCACGAGCCACGGAGCCCCGTCCCCGCCTCCCTCGAACATCAACCCGACGGAGCCGATGACGATCAGCAGACCGGTGCCCGCCAGCAAGCCGGCCAGCACGGGAAACGGCAAGAAGCGCACCAACTGACCGAGCCGTAGCGTGCCGATCGTCATCAGCAGCACACCCACCAGCACCGAGGTCGCTGCAAAGAGGGCGACGACGGTGGGAAGCACGGCAGAAGCGCCGACTTCGGCCGCCACCAGTGCCGCCGCCAGAGCGAGGATGGCCGACGTGCTGTCCTGGACGCCGCCGAGCATCGATGGGTAGCTGCTCGTCGCGCCGAGCGCGATGGTGATGGCGAGCGTGCCCATCAAGAAGACGCCGAGGCCTGCTGCGAAGTGGCCGTCGAGCGATCCAGAGAAGACGAGCGAAGCGAGGGCCACCGTGACGACGATGTCGAGGACGCCGCCGAGAACACCGCCACCCACTATGGCGAGTGAAGACTTCGCTCGCTTCACCAGCGTTGCGGCCATCCAACTCCTTCACGAGAGGCGGCAACAACGTCCGGAGTTCATTCCTCGACGTTCGTGGCGGCGCCGTGTCGGTCCCGTGGATGTCTTTCTAGCGGGTTGGTTCGGCCCGCGCCTACATCACAGACCGCGACCACGACACCGACCCACGGGACGCAGCCAAGCGGGCGGAACGAATGCAGAGCCGACCGGAACCTCGCGCTGGGCAACGACCGCGGGGCGCAGCGGCCCCAGGCGACACCCCCTCTGGCCGACGTGCCGCGTGAGCACAGGTTGCGGAGCGGGTGGGATCGGACGGGAGATGTGGATGTGCCCGGGTCCCTCGTCCCCAGGCACATCCACGTGAGAGTCAGGCCTGTTTGCCGGCCTTCGACTGGCGCGCCTGGGAGCTCTTGCGAGCGTTCTTCTTGGTTGAGGCTGCTCGCTGTGCCACCAGGTTGGGACCGTTGTGCGGCAGACCGGGCTTCGACTGCGCGGCAGCTGCCCGGACCTGGCGGATCTTGGTGATCTTCACCGGACGTGCCCTGTTCATCGCTTCGGCCTTCCACTCTTCACCCGCCGCTTGGGCTGCTGCGGACGACTCGGTTTGTGCACCTTGCGGCGCATCTCATGGTCGACGCGACCCCATCGCTCCTTCGAGACGGTGAACTGGTCGTCGTCGAACTCGTTCTCCCACCAGCGGACGTCGCCCGCTTCGAATGCCCAAATCCGGGCCATCTTGAACCTTTCCCACTCTCTCCTCCTGCATCGAGGAGGTCGACCCAAAGATAGTTTGGTATAAAGCTTTGTGTCAAGATACATTTGACCAAGATATAGTGACCACATGACCGACTTCGTCTCTGAGGTGATCGCCTCGTGGTCCCAGGTGCGCCCGGAGCTCGACACGAGGTCTGTGTCGGTGGTGGCCAGGATCCTTCGGGTGGCTCAGATTCTGCAGAGCCGGCTCGACGCCACCCTTGCCGCAGGCGGGGAGTTGAGCCGCAAGGGGGATCTCGACACCCTCACGGCGTTGCGACGAGCCGGTCCGGAAATGACCCTCAGCCCGACAACGCTTGCGCATGTCGGGCAGCTCACCTCAGGCGGGATGACGAACCGCCTGGACCGACTCGAAGCAGCGGGCCTCGTGCAACGCCACCCTGATCCCGACGACCGCCGCGCCGTGCATGTCTCACTCACCCCGGCCGGAGTCGACTTGGTGGACGCGGCGTTCGTTCGCAATCTCGCCGAGCAGGAGAAGCTGCTGTCGGCCCTCTCCGGCGCGGAGCGCCGGCAGGCGGCAGAGATCCTGGAGAGACTTCTCGTCTCGCTCGGAGACACCCCGGTCGATGGTCAATCCATCACTGGTGGCACGTGATCACGCATGTGGTGCCGCGCTGCGGCACCACATGCGGCGCGATGATCGTCGGGCGGGCTTCGCTTCTTGCCGAGGCGTCGCCGGTCAGGTCTTCCTCATGCGCAGACGGAGCCGGTCCAGTTGTAGAAGTCGACGGCGAGCACCTGGGCGTTGACGATATCGGCGGTTTCGAGGAATCGAAGTACCTCTTCGGAGGGACCGGTGACCACCAGGGTCTCTACCGGTGCGGTGCCTGTTGTGGTCAGGTGGTCGTCGGCAGCCAGTATCGAGTCTCGCCAGCCCAGGGGGAGCGCTCCGAGCACCGTTTCGTCGCCGGCGAGGCGCCTGATCGTGGTGCGCACCTGATCGAAGGCGTCGGCCACAGACGGTGCCTGCACGCCAAACGATCCGCCGGCGTCGGCAGATGAGGCGCCGAACAGGGAGTCGGGGAGGCGGCTGTCCGAGCACGTCGAGTATCCGAGCGTGCGGAGAGGGTCGGTGGCAGCCTCGTCGGGGCTTGCACCAGAGATGAGGAAGCCGGCCCACACCACGTCGACCTCGGCACCGGGATCGTCGGCGAGTGCCTGAGCGCCCGCCAGGTCGAGCGGACTCGGGAATCGAGCAGCGACGGTAGCGACCGACGAGGTTCCCAGGCGCTCCAGGAGCGCGGCCGCCGGGACCGGGTTGGGCTGCGGACCGTCTGCGAACGGCCAGATCGAGCCCTGGTCGATGTCGCCCAGGGTGAGCCGGCTGGTGACCGTGCCCGCATCGACGACGGCGCTGCCGAGCGGGAGTCCGAGCTGCACGGTGAAGGTGCGGCGGGTGAAGCCGGATTCGATGGAGAACTCCTCGACCACGGTTCCTTCGTTCACCATCGGCGCGAGGTCGAAGGTGGCGCGGGCCACCGCCTCGGCTCTCCCCCCGGCGTTCATGAGCAGGGGTTGGATGACGAGGTTCGATCCGATGAACACCATCAATGCGAGCAGGACGACCAGGACCGTCGAGTATCCGGCGGTACGAAGGAGCGTCCGTCTGATCGATCTGCGCAGGCTACGTTCATCGAACCGAGGCTCGACGCCTTCGCCGAGGTCGAGGCCTTCCTGGTCGTCGAGGAGAGCAGCACATGTGGTGCACTGTGCGACATGAGGCTCGAGACGGGCCGCGTCGGCGTCCGGGAGCGTGCCGTCGATGTAGTCGGCCATCAGCGCAAGGGCTTCGTCGTGAGTGATCTGGTCAGTCATGGGTGTTCATCTCCGAGTAGCTGAGGCGGAAGGCGGTACGGGCTCTGTGCAAGAGCACTTTGAGCGCGCCCAGGGTGGTGTCGAGGGCGGCGGCGGCTTCCCGGTAGGAGAGGCCGGCGTCATCCACCAGCAGGAGGGCAGTCCGCTGCCTCTCCGGAAGACTCCAGAGCGTCCGGTCGATGAGCATCCGCTCGGTGACGTCCGGGTCGCTGCGACCCTCGTCGGGAAGCTCCTCGACGGGAGTCGGTCTCTTGCGACGGACCGCATCGATGAACACCGAGCGAGCGACCTTGAAGAGCCAGGAGAGGGGGTCGCCGCCCCGGTACCCGGCCAGTGAGCGACTGGCCTTGACGAAAGTGTCCTGGAGGAGGTCCTCCGCCCACGTGCGATCCCGCGACAGTGCAACGAGATAGCCGTACACCGCACGCCGGTGCGCTCGGTAGAAGTCCTCGATGGTTGTGGTCTGGATGCCAATGAACGTAGCCACACGTTGGTCCTCTTTGCCGGTACAACGAGAAGACGAGGCGTGGTCCGAAAAGGTTACGCCGGCATCGGCCCGCACGATGAGGACGGTCGAGACGATCCGAGCGGGGCGGCAAGTGGATGGGACGGTGGCGGGCCGCGACCGCCGAGGACGTGCGCGCCGTCGGCCTCACACCTGGCCGCGTCGAGTTCAGAGAAGGCAGTGCCGGCGCCGAACGGGTGGCCCAACGAGCTGGGGTGGTCGCGATCTAGCCTGGGCACATGGTTTGGAAGATCGAGCTCGGCACCTCCACGCTGTACGGAATCCGCGACGGCTACGCCGATCGTGATCCCATTGAGTTCCTGATCGGTTCGACACCCGAGGCTCTCGCCGGGTACGGGCGCTTCCTCAATGACGACGGCACGATGCACAACAGCTACTCGTGCTACCTCTTCGACACGGGATCGGCCTTGGTGATGGTCGACACCGGGTTCGGGCTCAACGCACCGGAGGGCTCGACCGCCGGGCACATGCCGGCCGCGCTCGAGGCGCTCTGCGTGTCGCCCGATGAGATCGACCACGTCGTGTTCAC
>JBFFFX010000157.1:0-6533 GCA_041557775.1 Acidimicrobiia bacterium
CCGGCGGCGAGGGCCCCCTCGACGGCCGCTTGGGCGTAATCGAACAACGGCGCCTCCGTTCGACGATGAGTAACGGGCAGCTCCGAAGCCTAGAGACACCGCACCGCAACGGAGATGCGCGTCTTCGGCGACGGGTGCGCGCGGCCCCCGCCGTGTTCAGCCGGCCGGAGACGTGATCCGGAGCGACTTCACACCCTCCAACACCTTGGTGCTGTCGACGCCATCGAAGCCGACCAGCTCGGCCGCCCGGTCGTGGACCATCCTCATGAACGGATTGTTGGCGGCGCTCACCGCCGAGGCATACGTCGAGCCCTTGGTCCACCTGGACAGCTGGGTGGGGAAGTCGAAGGGACCATTGGCGTTGATCCCGATCGCCCCGCTTGCAGTCTTGAAGCCTGCCTCGACGAAGTGCGGTGCGTGCAGCGCACCCCAGCAACAGGTCGAGTACAGCAGTCGAAGCCGATGACTCAGGCCGAGCGCGCCGATCTCCGCGGCCAGCGACTGGATCCGGACCTTGCCGTCCGCAAAGAGGAGGCCGTCGCGCAGCCCGTGGAGGTTCAAAAAGACATCGAGCGCCTGCGTACCCACGCTCTTGGCGAGAATACGAACGCGAGTGACGAACGCATCCCGCGTCACCTGATCACCCGTGAGGACCGACACCTTTCGGTAGTGGGGCTGCGTCATGTCCTTCCCGACGGCGATGGCGTTGTCATCGAGCCAGTGGTACAGAAGCTGGTACTTCTTCGCCGTCCCTGCCACGTTGCTCACGAGCAACATCACCCGGTCGTCCTTGCTCACGGTCATTGGTCCTCCGGTACTCGCCTCAGACAATCATGCCCGACTGTAAGCCGGCGTGTCGCCGGAGTTCCCGATGACGGGCTCGGAGCCCGCGCACGACCCTGACAGGCCCCCGCTCGCTACCTCGACGCGGCCGGGCTCACCGGGTCGAGTTCGGCCGCATCGGCAATCATCTCCCACCGCCGGTCCCACAGGTAGTAGGTGACCGTGGCAGCGGCGAGAAGCGTCCCTGCCGTGAGGAACATCGCCGAATAACCGGCGACTTCGATCACGGCACCAAGAATCGGCCCCCCGAAGAGGACGCCGATGTCGAACAGCGCAGTGAAGAAGGCAATCGACGAGCCCCGGATCGCGTCCGGGGTCCGGGTCACGGTGAAGCCGAAGAGGATCGGGAAGGCATATCCGTGGCCGATCCCGCTGAGCACGCCCGCAAGTGCCACGTCGTTTGCGGAACTCGCCCTGGCGAGCACGACGAAACCGAGCACGAGCGCTCCGAGCGCCGGGAAGAGCACCCGCTTTTCTCCGATGCGATTCGGCAGCCTCGCGAGGAAGACTCTCACCGCGATGGCCGTCCCGGCATAGAACGCAAAGAACAGACCAACGGAGCCGATGCCCGTCTCGTCCACGAACGTGCGCATGAACGTGAAGTAGCCGGTGAGCACCAGCGAGAAGACGCCGGCGATCAGCCACAGCGGCAGCAGGCTCGGCTGCCGAATGGCGTCGAGGAATCGCGCTCTCCCGCCGTCGCCTACGGGTGCCGCCGACTCTCCCAAGCTGAGCGCGAGCGCGTACGCAACGACCGCGAGCGCCCCGGCGGTGAGGAACAGCGTGTCGAAGCCGCCGATCTCCAGGATGAGGTCGCCGAGCAGCCCACCGAGTGCGATCGGCAACAGACCGGAGACGCCGAACAGTGCAAGCCCCTCGGTGCGCCGGGACGCCGGGACGACGTCGGCGCCCACGGTCATGAGCGCCGTGAACGTCGTGCCGACGGCGATCCCATGCAGGATCCGCACCGCGTACAGCCATGGACCGAGAGTCGCGACGGTCACGTACAGGAGGCTGGCAACGATGTTGAGGAATCCGCCGACGACGATCAGCGGGCGCCGCCCTCGGCGGTCGATCGCCTCCCCGAGCCACGGGCGGATGAGGACGGCCGCGATAGCCGCCACGGAGAACAGCAAACCGATCTGCGTCTCGGTGGCGCCGATGTCGGCGAGGAAGCCGGGCAGGTGGACGAAGAGGAAGAACGACAGCGCGTTCAGCAGGTTGGCCGCAAAGACCGCGATGAACGACGCGGTGAGCAGGCGGTCGCGTTCCACCGGGCGAGTGTAGGAGCCGCGGTCTGCCCCACGGCCTCGCCCGACGCGCCAGGGTGCCGGCGCCAGGATCGACGCCGATCGGGCGCCGGCGCCGTGACGTGAGCGGCGCAGTTGCGCTCGCCCGTCTGCCAGACTCGGCGGCGTGTCCGATCATCACGACCACGTCTGGCCCGGCGAGTACACCTACTGCCCGCAGTGCGCCGGCGAGCTGGACAAGGTGACGATCGCCGGCATGCCGCGCATGCGCTGCCCCAGCTGTGGGTGGATCCACTGGCGGAACCCCGGCGTCGGCGCGGCGGTCATCGTATGGGACGACGCGGGGCGCATCCTGCTCGTCCGCCGCGCCAAAGGAGCGAGCCGTCCGGGCTTGTGGTCCGTGCCTGCCGGATTCGTCAGCTACGGCGAGGAGGTCCGGGAGGCGGCGGCGCGGGAGCTGCAGGAGGAGACCGGGCTGATCGCCGACATCGGCGAGGTCATCCACGTCGCCTCCAACTTCCACGATCCCGAGAAGCTCACCGTCGGCGTCTGGTTCGCCGGCCGCGTCACCGGCGGCGAGCTGCAAGCGGGCGACGACGCCGACGATGCGCAGTTCTTCGACCTCGACGAGCTGCCGCCCCTTGCCTTCGAGACCGACCGGGAGCTGTTCCGGTGGCTGCGGGAGAATCCCCGCAGCGCCGGCAGGGGCTGATTCGTGGAGGCACGGCGCATCATCGCCGGTCCCTCGGCCATCTGGTCGCCACCCAAGTGCACGCCGGGATCATCGTCCTCGTGATCGTGTCCGCCCTCCTCGGCCTCGGCGTCAGGTTCCCGCCTACCCTCTCCGGCGTGTCCATCGCTCGGCGGGGCCGGTGACACGCACATCAGCGCAGCCGGCGCGCCCCATTCGGCGTGTGCTGCTGTGTGCGACTTCCCGGGCACGAGCGTGACCACGGAGAGCGTGGCGGCAGTACCCACCGGGCTGAAGATCCACGGAACTGGCGACTGAGGAGGAGCGAAGTGTCGATCGAACGTGTGGCCCTGGTGACGGCCGGCGGAAGCGGGATGGGTGCGGCTGCGGCCCGCCGCCTCCATGCAGAGGGCTGGCGCATCGGCGTCCTCTCGTCGTCGGGGAAGGGCGAAGCACTGGCCGTCGAACTCGACGGCATCGGCGTGACGGGGTCCAACCGCTCGACCCACGATCTCGAGCGACTCGTCACAGGCGCCCACGAGACGTGGGGGCGGATCGATGCCGTCGTCAACAGCGCCGGGCACGGGCCGAAGGGACCGCTGCTCGACATCAGCGACGACGACTGGCACCTCGGCATGGAGGTCTACCTGCTGAACGTCGTGCGGATCGCCCGCCTCGTGACCCCGATCATGCAGGCACAGGGTGGCGGCTCGATCGTGAACATCTCGACCTACGCCGCGTTCGAGCCCGAGGAGGCGTTCCCCACCTCCGGCGTGTTCCGCTCCGGGCTCGCCGCCTTCACCAAGCTGTTCACCGATCGCTACGCGGCCGACAGCATCCGCATGAACAACGTCCTCCCCGGCTTCATCGACAGCCTCCCGGAGAAGGAGGAACGCCGGACCCGCATCCCCATGGGTCGGTACGGGACCGTGGCCGAGGTCGCCGAGCTGATCGCGTTCCTGACCTCGAGCCGCTCCTCGTACATCACGGGACAGAACATCCGCATCGACGGCGGCATCACCCGCTCCGTTTGACCTCGCCGCCCCGTGCACACCGGTCACGGAGCCGCGGCATCGGCGCCCGACCTACTGCGGCCGCGATCACGCCGGGTGGGGGCGATGGCGATCCCACCACGAATCGCGGACGGCAGGGCGAACCGCCGCCAGCACGACAACGACGCAGAACACGAGCATGACCGCTCGGAGCGGCCAATACCATGCCTCGAGCCCGTTGCGCCGCAGATGAGCGAACAACGCCAAGGCGGCCGCACCACCGAAGACGAACATCCCCACGCCGTACCAGGCGGCGAGACGCTTCCCCTTCAAGAAGCACACCCCGATCGACGCCAGAAACGCGATCATCAGCACCGTGTCGAAGAGCGCAACGGCGACGTCGGCCACGACCACCTCCTCGCGACTCAATCCTCCACCGGCATCCCGACCCAGATCTCGTACGGAAGCTCCTCCGGATACAACCCCAGCGGACACCCAGGCGGATCGGCGATCGGGCGCTCACCATTGAGTTGGAGGAACGCCACCACCCGGTCGTGCACCACGACGACCTGGAACACGTAGGCGCCCTCACCGAACAACTCGGCACCTTGTTGCTCCTGCCACGCCGCCCCGTCGGGCGAGAACAGGATCGTCTGCGCCGGTGTTTCCACGAGCTCCTCCGGCACCCAATCGGCGGTGCGCACGGCATCTCGCATCTCGTCACAGGTCACGGTGAAGAGCGGTTCTCCGTCCGCACCCGGGACGGTGAGCGACCCGGATTCGCGATCGAACCAGCGGCTGGAGTCCACGCCAAAGGGAGCGAGCGAGACCGAATCGCCATCGATGTCGAACTCGTAGCCGCCCTTGCCCAGAGAGATGCCGGGGAAGGACTCGCCGTGGAAGTCCCAGTACTCGCCGCCTTCGAAAGCCGCAGCGGCTATCCCAGAGTTGCCGGCATCGAGAGACTGGACCGCCCAAGCCGCTCCCCCGAACACGAGACGCGAGCGCTCAGCCACCGGGAAGGGCAGCTCGAGCCATCCGGTGCCGCGATGGGCGAGAAGCGCACTGCGCCAACCGACAGCGCCGACAGGAGGAAACGCGCCGGTAGCCCACATGACCAGGTCGCCTTGCCAAGCGATGAGCCGGTTGACGCCGTACGACGGCAACGGCGAGGGCAAGGCCGTCACGACGCCGGCGTCCACCTGCCAGAGGCGGTCGGAGCGAGCGACGACGAATGCGTTTCCGATGACGGCCACCGTCTCAGCCGCCTCGGGAATCGCCACGGCCTGCCACACGAGCCCGTTGGGCGAGACCCAGAGCGCGGGATCCAGATGCGCGCCGGACCGTCCGCGATCGACGACGCTTCCGATGACGGCAAAGCCCCCCGACCCTGCGGCGGCCGCGGACGCCTCACCCCCGAAGGTCTCGGCGACACGTACGGTCCACAGGCCGCCATCGGTCGATACTGCGACCAGCGGCTCGGTTTCTGCGGTGCGGATACCTCCGATGGTTCCGCCCATGATCACCCCGTGTGGACCTCCCGACGGACCCAGCGGGGAATCCGGTCCGTAGGGCACGAACCCTTCCGGCAGACCCCGGCCCTCCTCGGCCTCGGACCAGACGGTTCCGTCCGTCGATCTCCGCACCTCGACATCACCGATGCTGGGCGACCACGAGAGCAGGATCACGGTGCCGCCCACCTCGCCGAGCCAGTGCTCCCGCTCCCGATCCAGCGCCACGTCGGCGCGCATCCACTCGAGACCTGAGCCTGCGACGACCGCACCCTCGAGGGGAACCGGCAGCGAGACGCCGGCAGACTCAGGCACCGTGGCCACGGTCGGTGTTTCGGGCAGCCTGCTCACCGGCGCCGCCGTACCCGTCGTGATGGCGGCGGCCGTCGTCGTGATCGCCGTTGCCGTGATCGCCGTCGTCGTGGTCATCGCGGCCGGCATCGGCGGTGCCCCAGTATCTCCGGCGGTCTCGCCGCAGGAAACAAGGGCGAGACTCGATGCCACGACCAAACACAATGCCCGGCGCATGGGACACCTCCGACCCCATCGTGACGCCATCGTGCCCAGAACGGCTAGAGCCGATCGACACGAGTCCCCGACGGCGGGTCGTGCCAGAATCGGTGGCGTGAGCGACACCGTCACCAAGGAACAGACCAGACCCCGCATCTCCGACGGAGACGGCGACCACGATCGGTTCGCCCACTACGTGCGTAAAGCCGACATCGTCCGCAGCAACGTCGAAGGTGTTCCGGTCGTCGCCTTGTGCGGCAAGAAGTGGATCCCCAACCGGGACCCGAGCCGCTACCCCGTCTGCCCGACCTGCAAGGAGCTGATGGCGCGGTTGCGCGGCGAGCCTTCCTGACGGACGCCTCACGACGAAGGACGGGAGCCGGTTCCTCCCCACCGGCTACGCGCGCGGTCCCGGACCGCGATGGCTGCCATGCAGGACCCGCGGCGGCACTCTGGAGCGACTGCCTCGACGAGGTGCGCTTCCTGAAACCCGACCTGTCGTTGTCGTTCCTTCGCGAGCCTCGGGGCCACCCCCTACCCCCGCCTCCAGCGGCGGTACCTTCCCCCGCAAGCGGGGGACTATCACCCGCACCACCAACCACCCACCTCCGGCGGCGGTACCTTCCCCCGCAAGCGGGAAACCATCACCCGCACCACGACCCGCACCACCAACCACCCACCTCCGGCGGCGGTACCTTCCCCCGCAAGCGGGGGACCATCACCCGCACCACCACCC
>JBFFFX010000158.1:0-6380 GCA_041557775.1 Acidimicrobiia bacterium
CGGCATGGGCAAGGGGCCGGCGCTTGCGCTCCTTCTCGCGGGACCGGCGCTGTCGCTCCCGAACATGCTGGTCATCAGAAGCGTGATGGGCACGAAGAAGACACTGGTCTATGTGGCGCTGGTGGTCGTGATGGCCACCGCCTCCGGCATCATCTACGGCGCGCTGTTCGGATAGGAGACGAGAGGATGAAGATACAGGTGCTGGGTTCGGGCTGTCCCAAGTGCAAGACGCTGACAGAGAGAGTGGAGGAGGCCGTGGCCGACCTCGGGCTCGAGTTGATCATCGACGAGACGCCGGTCCCCGTGACGCTGGCGAGCGGACTCGTGGGCCGGGTGGCCTCGATGGACCCGCCCTCGGGCAGCGAAGTCACCATCAACGACGCGGTGCGCGTGGGGATCGGCGCTCTCCAGCAGTTCGAAGTCCCCAACCTCGTCGGCATGACCCAAGCCGAGGCGCAGGCCGCGTTGACGAGCCTCGGCCTGCAGCTCGATGTGCTCGGTGAGATCCAGGTCGACCCCAACTCCGGTCTCGTCGGCCGGGTCGCCGGCCAGTTCCCGGAGGCGGGAGCGCTCGTGGACGAGGGCTCGGCCATCACCGTCCAGGTCGGCGTTGCGCCCGCGACGACCACGACGACGGCGCCACCCACGACCACCACGACGCAGCCGCCGGGGGATGGGTGACGGCCGCCACCGCTGGTGAGCGCAATCCGAAGCTCCTCGACTGGTATCTGACGCACGGCCGGTCGCTGCCGTGGCGAGGATCGCGAGACCCGTACGCAATCCTCGTCTCCGAGGTGATGCTGCAGCAGACGCAAGCCGATCGAGTCATCCCGCATTACGAGCGATTTCTCGCCGCCTTCCCCACCGTCGACGACCTGGCCGCCGCTCCGTTCACCCGGGTAGCCGCGCTTTGGTCGGGACTCGGCTACAACAACCGCGCCAAACGGCTCCACGCGGCAGCCCGCGTCGTCGCCCGCGACGGGTGGCCGGCGGATGTCACCGGCCTCGAAGCACTCCCAGGTATCGGCCCCTACACGGCGCGGGCCATCGCCGCATTCGCCTTCGGCGCACAGGTCGCTGCCGTAGACACGAACCTGAAGCGCGTGCTCAACCGATGGCACGGCGAGGTCCTCACGGGGCCGCCCCTCGCCGCCGCTGCGGCCGACGCTCTGGGCGACGCCCCTGCGGCCGAGTGGAACCAGGCAATGATGGATCTCGGCGCCACCCTCTGCCGGCCACGCACTCCGCGGTGCGGAGTGTGCCCCGTCACCGACTGGTGCACCGGTCCCGGCACCTACGAGCCCCCCAGGTCCCAGGGCCGATTCCAAGGCTCCACCCGCCACGCCCGCGGGGCAGTGATGCGCCTGCTCATCGCCGAGCCTGCCGACTTCGCGTCGCTGGTAGCAGCGACCGGCTTCGACCCAGGCAGGGTCGCCGAGGCCCTCGACGGTCTCCACGAGGACGGCCTCATCGAGAGATCTAGATCTGGCTACCGGCTCACCGACTGAGCGCGCCCCGTCGATTCGCCCGCACGCGGGCCGGCGTCCGACTCACGCGGACGAGACGGCGAGGCGGCGGCTCCTGCGCCACACCGCCACGAGGAGCCCAGCAGCCGCGGCGGCCGCGATCGAGGCAATCCACATCGGGGTGTACGTGTCCGTGGCGTCGACCGCAGCGCCGAAGATCGGCGGTCCGAGACCGAACCCCACGAGGAATCCGGAGACCACGATGCCTGAGGCCCGGCCCGTTGCCTGAGGCCCGGCCTCGTTCATGACCGCAAGCATCCCCACGCTGTTCCACGACGAGGTGCTCATCCCCAGCAACAGTGCGCCCAGCCAGATCAGCCACGTCGTCGTCGATTCCGCGAACAGGAACGCGAGTCCACCGAGGACACCGAGCGGGGTCATCGCCCAAAGCGACTCGACGAACCGGCTGGTTCGCTCGGCCAGCCGCGCCCACCAGATGCGCCCGCCGACGGCCACGAGCCCGATGGCGCCGGCCGCGATGCCTCCGATGCGGGCATCCAGACCGAGCGCCTCCTCGACGTACAGCGGGATCAGCAACACGACCGCACCGGCGAATCCGAACAGCACGCCGTACGCCGCCAGCCACCGAATCGACGCCGGCATCGGCTCGCTCGGCCCTCGGTGACGAGCGGTGGTCTCGAACCGGGTCTCGGGGACGAGGCGCCAGGCCAACACCGCGGCGACGAGGGGAACACTCGTGGTGATGAAGTAGGTGGGCCGCCAACCGAACGCCACGGCAAGAGAGGGAAGCGTGATCCCACCGAGGAAGATCCCCGCCTGCACCCCGGATTGCTTGATCCCGGTGATCACGCCCCGGCGTCCGGGCGGGATGGCTTCAGCAATCACGAGGTTCGTTGCCGGGTTGCAGCTCGCATCGGCGATGCCGCCGAACAGCGCGCCAACGAACATCAGCGCGTAGACGGCGGCGAGCCCGTAGACCGTCCACGCCAGCGCGGCCAGGAGAAACAGCGCAACGAGTGCGCGCCGGCCGCCGAGCCGATCGGCGGCCCGGCCGGCGAACGGGGACACGGCCGCGGCGAAGAGGGTGTCCACACCGATCACGAGTCCGAGCTCGGCTCGCGTGATGCCGAGGTCGGCGATGATGAACGACGCCATGATGCCGAGGGACACGATCGTGAACGTCCCCGCTCCCATCCCGCCGAACAGCAGGCCCGCCAGCATCGGCGTGCCCCCTCGCATCACAGGGGCATCCGGCGCGCCCGTCGTCATGCGCCGAGGAAGTTGGCGAGCAGCTTCTTCCCTTCCCCGGTCATGATGCTCTCGGGATGGAACTGCACGCCCTCGACCGGGAGGGATCGGTGCCGCAGCCCCTGGATGACCCCATCCTCGCTACGTGCGGTGATCTGGAGTTCATCGGGCATCTCGGTGACGGCGAGGGAGTGATAGCGGGTCGCCTCGAACGGATTGCTCAATCCCGTGAACACGCCGCGGCCGTCGTGGGTGATTGGCGAGATCTTGCCGTGACGCGGCTCCGGAGCCCGGTCGACGTTGCCCCCGTACACAGTTGCGATCACCTGGTGGCCGAGACACACGCCGAGAATCGGCATGACCTCCGCGAGCGCGCGCACGTAGTCCATGGAGTAGCCCGCTTCCTCGGGCCGCCCCGGTCCTGGCGAGATGACGAGCCGGTCGACGCCGAGGTCCGGTGCCGCCTCCGGCAAGAGCGCATCGTTGCGGTACACGACGGGCTCCGCTCCAAGCTCTCCGAGGTACTGGACGAGGTTGTAGGTGAACGAGTCGTAGTTGTCGATCACCAGGACCTTCATTCGATGGCGCCCCCGGTGTCGAGGAACGTGTTGCCGAGCCACGTGTAGAAGAAGTGCAGCGCGACCAGCGCGATCGCCACGATGACGACCATCTCGACGATCTTGACCGGTGCGGGTCCAGGGAGCATGTGATAGAAGCGGCGCATCACTGGGTACCGAGAATAACGCCTGCGTTCGGACCTGCGATGAGGCTGGCCACGACGATCAGCCGCTCGCGCGCGGAGAACTTCGGATGGCAAGTCGTGAGTGTCAACCACGCGCCCTCTCGCGGGTCGGTGACCCAGAGCTCTGTCGGTTTGACGATGAAACTCTCTTCGACTTCGTAGACGTGCACACCGATAGCCGTCTCGACCTCGATGAGGTCGCCCGGCTCCAGCACGTCGAGGTCGTGGAACGGCGCACCGTAGGTGGTGCGGTGCCCGCTGATCACCGAGTTCCCCGGCTGGCCCGGCAACGGCGTCGTCGGCATGTGGCCGGCGCCGTTGCGGAGATGGGTCAGCTTCACGCCCTCGACGACGTTCCAGCCCTCGACCAAGCGCTCGATCTTGGGGATTCGGATCAATGCGAACGGCTCGCCCACAGGGGGAGGACTCTCGGCGAGGATCGTCATCGGATCGCCGCCGAGCGCCCCCGACAGAGCGGGACTGCTCCGGACGAGATTGCCCTCGTCGTCCTCGACCAGGGGCACGTACTCGACCCTCTCGACCTCGGCCGTCTCGTAGTACTCGATCCGCTCGGTGGCGAGCGTGTCCTGCGCCCGGTCGGTGAAGTAGCTCGTCACCCAGAGCTGATGGGCAACGAAACCGAGGGTCAGTGAGCCGAGCCAGATCAACGTCCAGCCGGTGGCGCGAATGATGCGCAGTGCGAGATTGGGTTCGGCGACGGCCTGCGTTTGCTGCGCGGCGGCTGCGTCCTGCATGTCGATCGAGATCTCCCTACGTCACCCGGCCCCGGAGCACCAGCGTACCCCCTTCCGGGCATCCTCGCGGCGACCGTGTCGGTGGCGCGTCGGTCTGCGTGTCCGGGGGGTCGGGAGCGGTGCGCACCCGAGAGGACCCGCCGGAAGCGGGAAGACGCTACGCTTGCGGACCATGCCGGTTTCCAAAGGTCGCAAGAAGGCGAAGCGCCGCCCGGCGCCGCCACCGAAGTCCGATCCCGTCAAGGCGAAGGGGCCTTCGCCCACATGGTACGTCGTCACCATGTTCACCCTCATGGGCGTTGGGATGCTGATCATCCTCGCCAACTACATCAACCTGCTGCCCGGAGGCACGAACAACATGTACCTCCTCATTGGTCTCGCCGGCATCGCCGTCGGTTTCGGGATGACGCTCGACTACCGGTAGCCACCCCACGCGCATGCGGCGCAGGCACCGTCCCTGAATCACACTCGTGTAGTTCTCCACGGGCGTGTCCACAGGTGTGGAGAACTACATCTATGTGATACTCGACGCGTCGTCCCGGTGACCATCAGTCGGCGACGACCATCTCCTCACGGCAGTGCTTCGGCGCATCGAGCTCGCCATCTTGGGCGGCCGTCACCGTGAGCCGCAGCCCGCAGACCGTGCACCGGTAGTCGACCGCGACCTCGCGGACATCCTCCGGGTCGGGCTCCTCCGGACCGGGCGTGGCGAGCAGATTGATCGCCCACTTGGCAACCATGTAGATGGCCACCCCCATCGCCACGGCGACGATCAGCGTCGACACGGCGGCCTCAGTCGAGCCGCTCGATGATGGTGGCGTTCGCCATGCCTCCGCCCTCGCACATCGTCTGCAGTCCGTAGCGGCCGCCGCTGCGCTCCAGCTCGTTGAGCAGTGTGGTCATGAGCTTGGCGCCCGATGCCCCGAGGGGGTGACCCAGCGCCATGGCGCCGCCGTTGACGTTGGTCTTCTCCCAGTCGGCACCGGTCTCGCGCAGCCAGGCGCCGATGACGGTGGCGAACGCTTCGTTGACCTCGAACAGATCGATGTCGTCGATGGTCACCCCAGCCTTGTCGAGCACCTTGTGCGTGGCCGGGATCGGACCGGTGAGCATCGTGACCGGGTCGACGCCCGCAAGGGCGAACGCCTTGAAGCGGGCTCTCGGCTTCAGCCCCAGCTCCTCCGCCTTCTCGCGGCTCATGATCAGCACGGCGGCGGCGCCGTCGGTGATCTGTGACGAATTGCCGGCGGTGACGATGCCGTCCGGCTTGAACGCCGGCTTCAACCCGGCGAGCACCTCCGGCGTCGTCGTGGAGCGAATGCCCTCGTCGCGGCGCACGATCTCGAC
This sequence comes from Acidimicrobiia bacterium, assembly GCA_041557775.1. Taxonomy (GTDB): domain Bacteria; phylum Actinomycetota; class Acidimicrobiia; order Spongiisociales; family UBA5794; genus DATHZQ01. The sequence continues at coordinate 5,580 of JBFFFX010000158.1, forward strand.
CGCACCGTCCTCGTTCTTGACCTCGATCGGCATGATCTCGTTCTCGAAGCGACCCTCCGCGGTCGCTCGCGCCGCCCGGGCGTGCGAGTCGGTGGCGTACTGGTCGACCTCCTCCCGCGAGATGTCCCACTTCTCAGCGATCATCTCGGCGGAAATGCCCTGCGGCACGATGCCGTGGTCGTAGCGCTGGAGCATCATCGGACCGAAGGGGATGCCGGGCCCCTGTTGCATCGTGACGCCCATCGGCACCCGCGTCATCGATTCGACCCCGCCGGCGATGGCGACGTCGTACACCCCGGCCATGACTCCCTGGGCGGCGAAGTGGACGGCCTGCTGACTGGAGCCGCACTGCCGGTCGATCGTCGTCCCCGGCACGCTCTCGGGAAAGCCCGCGGCGAGCACGGCATTGCGGGCAACGTTCACGCTCTGCTCACCGGTTTGCATCACGCAACCGAAGATGACATCGTCGATCAACCCCGTGTCGAGATTGTTGCGCTTCACCAGTTCCTTGAGCACCTCGGCGGCGAGGTCGACGGGATGCCAGTCCTTGAGCTGCCCGCCCCGCTTCCCGCCGGGAGTCCGAATGGCGTCGACGATCACTGCCTCGGTCATGCTCCGCGCTCCTTGTCACTTCGAGGTCACAATCGTAAGCGCGCGCACGGTTCTTCCGTGACTGTCGGCGATCCGGCACACAACGACGCCGTGACGACGGACTCGCCCCCGGCGAGTCCACGTGGAGACGATGGGATTTGAACCCACGACCCCCTGGTTGCAAACCAGGTGCTCTGCCGGACTGAGCTA
>JBFFFX010000159.1:0-6377 GCA_041557775.1 Acidimicrobiia bacterium
CCGCGGCGATTCCGATCAAGCTGGCGATGGAGTGGTGGGTGGTGAAGGCCCTCGTCGAGCGGGAGCGACCCGCCTTCACCGTGGTCGACGCCATCATCCGGGAGTCGAACAAGGCGCCCCTCGGCTTCCCCTCCGGACACAGCGTGTTCGCCTTCACCCTCGCCGGGCTGCTCGCCCCCTACCTCGGGCGGCGCAGCGTCATCGTCGTCTACCTCTTGGCGGTGCTCAACGGTGTGGCGCGCATCTATCTCGGCGCCCACAACCCGCTGGACATCGTCGCCGGCGCCGGGCTGGGCGTCGCCATGGCGGGCGCGCTCAACCTCGCCCTCGGCGCGCCCCGATCTGCACGAAAGGCCTCGCCATGAACCCGACACGGATCCTGGCCTGTCTCCTCCTCATCGTCGCCGCGTGCGGCGACACGACGATCGACGCCTCGGGCGACATCCGCAGCGAGTCTCGCGAGGTGGACGCTTTCGACCGCATCGACGCCGGCCAGGGCGTCACCGTCCGGCTCGTCGTCGACCCCTCGGCGGAGCCGGCCATCACGGTGAACTACGACGAGAACGTGATCGACGAGATCTTCACCCGGGTCGAAGGCGACACGCTGCGGGTGCGCCTCGATGCGTCCGTGAGCTTCTCTGGAGGTGGCGAACGGTACGTCGAGGTGATCACCGACGGGCTGACGAAGCTCGACGTCACCAACGGCGCAAACCTCTCGGCATCGGGGACGGCCTCGTTGGCCGCGCTCGCTCTCGAAGCGAGCGGCGGCGCCAACGTCGACCTCGCAGCCCTCACCGTGGACTCCGTGGACGTGGACCTGAGCGGCGGCACCAACGTGACGATCCGGGTAGGCGGGAGCATCGAAGGCAGCGCCTCGGGCGGCGCCAACCTCACCATCCTGGGCGACCCGCCGCAGGTCGACGTCGAGACCAGCGGCGGCGCCAGCATCACGAGGCGGTGACCGGCGCCGGTCGAGCTGCGCGGGGAATCGGCCTCCCAGCAGTCGGCATGAGCCCAGCCCACGATCCAGACTCCGCAGCCCCCTGACGGCGAGCCGTTCACACGGAGGCGGATCGGCGGGCGCGCCTCACGTCATCACCCACTCCGTAGGCGCGTCGGGGTGATCCACGAGACCCGGGAATCCCTTGCGCGGACCGGTCCATGGCGCAGGCGTCGCCACGGTCCAAAAGAGCAGCTGACACGCCACCGGCGCGTAGGCGCGACGCAGCCTGGCGAACTCGTCCCACACGGCGTCGTCCTCGCGTTCTGCCGGGTACCCCGCCGCGGCGAGACGGCGCAGTCCGTCGCCGAACTCGGCTCGTGAGAGGTGGATGTCGTTCACATCACTGTCGATCCGGCGCATCGGGTAGACGACGTCGCGAACGCAGGCCGACACCTGGCGCAGCAGGAGCCGGGCCTCGGTGTGATCTGCGGAGGGACGCAGCACGATGTCGAGTGACGCGGCATCGGCGATGGCCAACAGCGCAATCACGAAGTGGTTGCGCGCCCGCGGACCGCGGAAGTGGGTGAGCACCGGGTACTTCATGTGTGAGTCGGCGACCCGGGCACTCCACAGATCCCACGCCGCGAAGAGGCGAGGCAGACGATGCAGACCGCGGGCCAAGGTGAAGCGGGCCAGGATCTCCGGTCCCCACGACGGCTTGCCGGTCCACACCTCGAGCTGTTTCACCAAGGTCTCCCGCTGGCGCACCTCCGTGTAGAGCGACGGCAGGTAGCCGATGGTGAGCGCCACGAAGATCATGCCCGTCGCCCCGGCGAGCACGTCAAGCGCCGTGGGTATGGGCTGCCGCGTCGAGACGAAGCCGAGGGTGAACACGGAGGACCCGCTCTCGCGGAGGGCGTCGCCGAGACTGAGGTCGGCCCAGGGCAGCAGCATGAGCCCGAACGCGAGGGTGAACGCTCCGAGCAGCGACGCCAGCGTGAGGATGACCACCGTGGGGGCCTGGAACCCAAGGAAGCGGTCGGCGAGATCGAAGGAGCGGAACCGCACGGCCAGTCCGTAGAAGACCTTGTAGCCCCAACGGCCGATCGACGCCGCGAGGAACGACCACGATCGCCGGGGGACGATGAGCGTCTTCATCACCGCCACGACCGTGCCAAAACCGATTGCGACGCCTGCGCCGAAACCGAGCCAACGCAGCGCCGCCTCCATCGCCACCTCCTCTCCCGGCGGCCGAACCGGGCGTCCCTCAGTCATGCGACACCCACGCGGCGGCAGTCCAGAGGCGGTCGGACCTCGAAGAAGGCCAAATGGCACTACTGCATGCCTGGCCCGCAGCTTGGGATGGGCGGAAGATCGCCGCGCGCACGAGATCGGCGTGGATGCTGTGCCCGCCGGGTTGTGTACCGCACACCGCCCGGGCCAGACGCCGGTAGCCCCGGCCTGCGGCTCGACTTCGGAGGTGAGCGATGACCGAGAACGGCCCGGAACGCGGGTACGCCCTCTTCGAGTGGATCGGCCGCCACGTGTGGCCGATTGCTGCCGTGATGCTCGTCATCGCGGTGGCCCTCGCCAGCTTCGGCCTGGCAGTGGCGGACGACACTGAACCGTCGTTCGCGCCAACCGGGGAGATCTACACGACCCAGGACCGCGTCGAGGACGTCTTCGAGTCGAGCTCTCCCGTCCGAGGCGCGGTGTTCATCGCCGAAGCTGCGTCCGGGGACGACGTGCTCACCCGCGATGCTCTGCTCGAACTGAAGCTGAACCAAGAAGCGTTGCGAACCCACGAGGATTCGCAGCAGTATCTCATGACGGCGTTCTCCCGAGACCTGGGCATCGAGATCGACGGCGTCTACTCAGTAGCCGACGCGGTCGATGAACACCTGCCGGGAGGACTCGAAGCGGCGACCGACGCCGACGTGAAACTCGCCCTCGCCGACCTCCTCGCCGACGACTCCCCAATGAGTGCGCTGCGCTTCCTGCTCTCCACGACGTCGACGGAACGCGAGCCGACAACGATCGACGGCCAAACCGTCGTGGTGTGGAAGTCCTCGGCCTTCTTCGTCAACGTGCGGTACAACATCGACGAGTTCCCGGAGCCCGAGACCGAGGACGGACCGAACCTCGACGCAGAGAGCTGGCTGCGAGACGCGCAGACCCTGCTGCGCGGTGATCAGGAATCCGTCAAGGTCATCGGTGTCGCCATCGACGAGGGACTGTCGTTCCAGGAGCAGAGTGAGGAAGCTGCGCCGTACATCCTCGGCGCCGTCGCATTCATCCTGATCTTCGTCGGAGCGCTGCTTCGCTCCTACTGGGCGGCGATGGTTGTCGGTGCCGGCCTCGGCATCGTCATGATGGGCTTCAACGGCATCAACGGTCTGATCGGGCTGAAGACCGGCTCTCCGCTGCTGATCATGATCGTGCCCATCGCCCTCATCAGCTTCGGAGTCGACTTCTTCATCCACGGGAGCGGACGTGCCCGTGAGGCACAGGTCGAAGGTCACACGAGAGAGCGTGCGTATCCCGTTGGGGAGACCGCGGTGTTCGCCGCGCTCTTGCTTGCCGCGCTCTCGTCAGCGGCTGCCTTCTTGTCCAACACGGTGTCCGGCATCGAGGCGATCATCCAGTTCGGCATCGCGTCAGCCATCGGACTGTTGCTCTGCTACGTGGTCCTCGGTTTGGTTGGGCCGAAACTGCTGCTGGCCGTCGAGGACGGTCTCGGCCCACGGCCGGCCAACATCAGCCACACCCGGACGGTAGGCCACAAGCTCGGGTTCCTCTTCGCATGCGTGATCGGCGGCGTCGCCGTCGCCATGGCAATCGCCGCGCCCGTTGTAGGCATACCGATCTACCTGGTGCTGTTCCTGTTCCTCACGTTCTACCTGCCCTATCGCATCACCCGCCGTCGCAACCGGCGCGCCGCTGAGGCGGGCAGCCCACTCACAGACGAGGTCAAGGGTGCGGGCCACGGGTTCAGGGCAGCGGGAACCATCGTGCACTTCCTTGCCCGCTGGCGGGTGCTGACCATCCCGGCGGTGGTCGTGCTGGCGTTCTTCGGGCTCTGGGGCGCATCCAAGGTCGAACAGGGCTTCGAGCTCAAGGACTTCTTCGCTTCCGACGTCGACTTCGTCGTCAGCCTCGACAAGCTCGAGCAGTATTACGGCAGCGGCGGGGGCGACATCGACTATGTGTTCGTCGAAGGCGACTTGACGTCCCCGGCCACGCTCCTCGCAATGGAGGCTTCTCAGGCCGAGATCGCCGCTTCCGACGCCGAGTTCACTCGCGATTTCAACGGTGAGATCGAGTTCGAGCCGAATGCCGTCGAAGTTGTGAACATCGCGACGGCGTCGGAGCCGATGCGGACCGCCATCGCCACCCGGACCGGGATCGAGATCACCGACGCGGACAACGACGGATTCCCGGACGACTCGGAGCAGGTTGCGGCGATCTACGCACACGTCAAGGCCAACAGCGTCGTGAACGACGCCGGCCTGGAGGTCTTCCGACCCGATCAGATCGAGAGCTTCCTCTATGTCGGTGACGGGACGCAAGCAACGCTCATCGCCGCAACGATCGCCACATTCACCGACGAGGTGATCATCAAGGACGCTCAAGCGGTGCTCGAGGACGCAGCCGCGGGCCTCGAGGAAGCGCTCGGGACCGAGAACATCTCCGCCGCTGTCTCCGGAGGGCGTATCACCCAACAGGACACGCTCGATTCGTTCATGGCGGCGATGTTGCAGTCGCTGCCGGTGGCCGTGATCCTGACATCGCTGCTGGTGTTCGTCGCGCTGTTCTTCGTGTTCCGTCACTTCGGCCGGCGGCTGGCGTCGATCTTGAAGCGGTCGGGTCGGTACGCCGTGGTCTCCATGGTGCCGATCCTGCTCGTCGTGGCCTGGGTCTACGGGTTCATGTACCTGGTCGATTACAAGATCAACGTCATCACGGCGACGATCGCCGCCATCGCCATCGGGGTCGGCGTCGACTACGCCACGCACTTCACGATGCGGTTCATCGAGGAGTTCGAACACGAGCCCAGCCGGTTCCCGGCGTTGCGTCGCGCCGGCGAGGGCACCGGCGGTGCGCTCGCCATCTCGGCGGCGACCTCGATCACGGGCTTCCTCGTGATGGCGCTGGCTCCCATGCCCATGTTCCAGACGTTCGGAATCCTGACCGCCGTGATGATCGCGCTCTCGCTGCTCGTATCGCTGCTGGTGTTGCCCAGCCTGCTGCTGCTGATCACGCCTTCGCGCAAGGGCGCCGAGCGCGAGGACTTGATCGCCGAGGTGACCCAAGGCGGCGAGTTCGAGTACGAACCGCACAAGCGGGAGACGGCGCTGCGCGGCGGGACCGATCCGCGCGCGTAGAGGAGCATTCGGATGCTGGGGGCCGGACTCAGGCCTCCAGCATCCCCGGGTGCGGCGGCACGTCCACGGCATGTTCCGTGAGGACGGCTCGCGGCACGATCTCGAGCGCCCGCTCGTGGGTCGAGGCGAGGACGACCGGAGCGGCGGCCCCGTCGTGGTGGGCGCGGAGCCAGTTCGCCGCCGTGACGCACCAGCGGTCGCCGGGGACGAGACCGGGGAACCGGTACTGGGGCATCGGCGTGATCAGGTCGTTGCCGATGCGGCGTTGATGCTCCAGGAACTCCTTGGTCATGACCGCACAGATGGTGTGGCTGCCGCGATCCATGTCGTCCGTGTTGCACGCGCCGTCGCGGTACCAACCGGTGAGCGGATCGGTGCCGCACATCTCCAACTCTTCGCCGAGGACGTTGCGCGCCATGGGCGCCAGTATGGCCGGTCGCTGCCCGACAACGGGGTGATCTCCTCCGCCGCACTCTCCGGCCGCGCGTGCGCGACGCTCCGCCCCGTGCCACGCTGGTGCCGTGGGCACCGCGTTCGACTTCTCGTTCATGCCTCGCTTCGAGACCGAGCGGGCCGTGCTGCGCGCCGTGCGGCCCGCGGAGGACCTCACCGCACTCTTCGACCTCTTCGCCGACGAACGCGTCGCGCAGCACACCGAGACGGGACCGTTCGCAGAGGTTGGCGAGGCCATCGAGGTCATGGACTGGATCGCACAGATCTTCCAGGAGCGCCGCGGCATGCGCTGGGCGATCGCGCTCCGTGGCGACGATGACCAGCTCGTCGGGACGTGCGGGTTCAACTACTGGGACCGGGAGCAGCGGCGCGCCGAGATCGGCTACGACCTCGCCCACCGGCATTGGGGCCGGGGGCTCATGACCGAAGCGCTGCGGCCCATGCTTCGCTTCGGGTTCGAGGAGATGGACCTCCGCCGGATCGAGGCCGGTGTCACCGTGGGCAACGAGGCCTCGGCGCGCGTCCTCGGCAAGCTCGGCTTCCGCGAGGAAGGCCTGCTCCGCCAAGGGGGCCACTGGAAGGGTGCGTATCACGAC